>CALGLY010000564.1 GCA_937959095.1 uncultured Saprospiraceae bacterium | reverse complement strand
CAAAATATTCATCGTAGAAGATGACCCTTGGTATGCACAAATTCTAAAACACCATCTTTCACTCAATCCAGATTATACGATTGAGTTGTACGATAATGCAAAAGAATGTCTCGCCAATATGCACTTGCAACCTGATGTAATCTGTCTTGACTATGGCTTGCCTGATATGAATGGCGATAAGCTACTAAAGCGTATTCGAGCAAGTAATAGTAGCATTCCTGTCATCATCATCAGCGCACAGGAGGACATTGCGGTAGCGGTAGACTTACTAAAAGCAGGTGCACGGGACTATATTATCAAGAATAACCATACAAAAGATTTGCTTTGGCAATCGCTTATCAATATCCGTGAAAATGCGAGTCTGCGCGAAGAGGTCGCTGACTTACGCGAACAATTGGGGCAAAAATATACCTTTGAGAATAGCATCATTGGGCAGAGTGTCGCGCTGAAAAAGACCTTTAAGCTAGTAGAAAAAGCCATTAAATCTAATATTAATGTATCGGTGACAGGCGAGACAGGAACGGGAAAAGAAGTGGTCTCGAAAGCGATTCATTACAATAGTACACGCAAAGAAAAACCCTTTGTAGCGGTTAATATGGCGGCTATTCCGAGAGAACTGGTGGAAAGTGAGTTATTCGGCCATGAAAAAGGCTCGTTCACGGGCGCAGTCAATCGAAAAATCGGGAAGTTTGAAGAAGCACATGGTGGTACAATTTTCTTGGATGAAATCGGAGAACTCGACCTGAATATTCAGAGTAAACTCCTGCGGGTACTACAAGAACGCGAGGTGGTACGTGTGGGCGGCAATAAGACTATCAAATTCGATGTGCGCTTGATAACAGCGACGCATAAAAATCTAAAAGACGAAATAAAAAGCGGCAATTTCAGAGAGGATTTATACTATCGCGTAGTGGGCTTACCAATTGAGTTGCCTCCGCTTCGGCAGCGCGACCAAGATGTTTTGATATTGGCGAAACACTTCATTGACCAATACACAAAGGAAAATAAAATGGCTGCGCTCGTGCTAAGTGCCGATGCGAAGAAGAGCTTGATGACCTATAATTTCCCTGGCAATGTACGCGAACTAAAAGCCATCATTGACCTAGCCTGTGTGCTATGTGATGGCAAGGAAATAACTGCGGAAGATATTACCTTTCATGCAGTGCGCGAAGATGAGGTATTCACGGCTTCCGAAAAGACAATACGCGAATACAATGCCGATATTATTAGCTTTTTCCTAAAAAAATACAATAATAATGTAGTTTTAGTAGCACAAAAGTTGGATATTGGCAAATCCACAATTTATAATATGATAAAAAGTGGTGAAGTGAAACAGAAAAAAGATTAAGGTAGAAAAGCTAAATACACACTTATATGAAATCTATTTATGTAGAAGCCAATAATATAAAACAGCTAGAAGCTGCTCTTCAAACGATAGAGCAACATCCTGAAATTCAGTCAGCATTGATGCTAATGGCAGATGACGGGCACTATGAAAATGCTAGTCTACGCCCCTTGCTTAAAGCTTGCTCTAAAACTATAATTGGAGGTATTTTTCCTGAACTAATAACGAATAGTGAACGCCGCACATCAGGCGTTTTGTTTCTTCTTTTAAGAAATCCTATAAAAGCAAACTTGCTTGATTTGTCTCAGAACAATACCTACTTCTTTCAGCAATTTGAAGAAAATTTTAATGACTTAGAACTTAATACAGGTACTTTATTGCTTTTCTGCGATGCGCTTGGAAAAAACAAAATCGGCTTCATCGAAAGCTTATTCAATTATTTTGGCACAAACCTAAATTATCTTGGTGCAGGAGCAGGTTCGCTACGTTTCACATCTTTTCCCTGCATTATTAATAATGATGGTATCCATGAAAATGCAGCGATAGTTGGTACTACTATCCTTGAGGTACAGCTAGGCGTAGCACATGGATGGTCTGCTATTACGGATCCTCTAAAAGTAACGGGAGCAGAAATGAATCGAATTATTAGCATCAATTGGAGACCCGCATTTGAAGTGTATAAAGAAGTTGTCGAAGCACATTCGGGACAACGATTTACGGAGGATAATTTTTTCGACATTGCGAAGTCTTATCCCTTAGGAATTGCAAAAATAGATGCAGAACGCGTTATTCGAGACCCTTTTGCAGCAGAAGGAACAGACTTACTTATTTTTGACAATATTCATCAAGGAGAACACATTTGTATTATGAATGGCAATATGGATTCCTTGATAAAAGGTGCGAAAAAAGCATCCGAACTAGCCCGTGCAAATACGGATTCACAAAATATCTTTTGCATTGATTGCATTTCCAGGGTGTTATATATGAATGAAGACTTTAAGAAAGAAATTGATAGCATAGGAGGCAACTCAGAGATAAATGGCGCATTAACGCTTGGAGAAATAGCAAATTCAGGAGAATCTATACTCGAAATTTTTAATAAAACAGTAGTCGTAGCAACATGGTAGGTAGTTCATTAAAGTCGGAACTATTTTTTGATTTGGTCTACAACCTCGCTGATATGTCTGATGAGGAAGCGATTTTGTCGAATAGTATTCCGCAATATCTTAGACGACTGAATTGCTTTGTTGCCTGTGTCCTAAAATATGCAGATGGACAATTTGAGGATAAATATATTTTACCCCATGTTTTCCGAAAAGACCCTATTTGGCAAGAAATTCGAGGAGAGTTTATCAGTATGTCTTCTGGTGTAAAAAAATGTGCGGAAGTCTGCTATAAAGACAATTATTATTATGGCTTTCATTTAGCCACCTATGGCTGCCTTATAGTAGGAAGAAAAAAGCCTTTTGATAATATTTTCCAGAACGAACTCATTCCTATCGTCACTTTCCTAGGCAAAAGTTTAGTACAATCCGTAGAAAGTAAACTCCGACAAGAATCGGAATTGCAACTACAAAGGGAACGTAATTTACTAC
>CALGLY010000563.1 GCA_937959095.1 uncultured Saprospiraceae bacterium | reverse complement strand
ATCAATCGGTGCATTTTCAGTGAAAAGTATATCAAAATCTATATCTAAAGAAACCTCTACCACTTGGGTTGCTACCAAAAGACACGCTCCATTTTGAGCTTCCATTTCAAAAATCAGTTCTTCCTTTTCTGCCCTATGCTTTTGGATGAAGCGTGAATGATAACAAAGAATACAATTTTCTCTCCCTTCAAACAAAGGCTTGAAATGCTGATAAGCAGCAATAGCACTATCTACCATATTTAGCACAAGTAGCACTTTCTTACCTGTTTCAATAGCAGTCTTTATTTCTGGTTGCACTTGCTCAAAGCCAAATTGTCGGACTTCAAAAGTATTTCTTGCCTTATCCAAAAGTTCAGTATCTGCGATGTAGGCAGGTGCATTCAAGTTTTTCTGTAAAAGTGTCTTTAGCTTACTCGGCATGGTAGCCGTCATGATGTAGAACTTTGCGCCAAATTCATTTTGCAAGTAGCGAATCGTTGCAATAATTAAGCCTAAAGTGTAAGGCTGATACAGGTGGATTTCATCAATAATAATACGTGCATGAAGCTGGTGGAACGTTTTGACTTCCCAAAAGCCAAGATTGAAACCTTGTGTAAGTAATTGGTCAATAGTGCAGACGGTTACATTTTTGAAAAAGGCTTTATCAATGAAGGCGTATTCCTTTTCTGGATAATTTTCGTCAATTTCCTTTTGCAAAAAGAAAGCGGAAGAATGCACAATGGCCACTTTTTTATCTCCGAAGTAATTGCAAAGGCGTTTGAAAATTGCATTAGAAGTTACACGAGTGGGCAATAGATAAAAAATATGTTCAAACTCATTTTTCTGCGAAGCCCAAAGTAAAGAAGCCTCTGTTTTGCCGCTACCTGTTGGCGCAACCGCTAGGATGTTTTCATCCAAATAACTTTCTTCTTGAAACTTTCGGTATTCAAATTTTTTAGCAATCTCTGTTTTACCTTCTGACAACAATTTTTGAATAATTTGTTGCCCTAAATAGTCTTTCTGATAGACTAAGCCTAGTTCCAACTCACGATGTCCTGAAGCTGTCCAATCGGCAATATTGAGTAAGGCTTTATAAAAAATATAGCGTTTACGATGAGTCGCATCGAATTTGCTAATGAGTGGAAAGAAGCGCGTTTGATAATGTCGTAGTTGTCCGCTATAAGGGTTTTCTAAGTACTTCTTTGCTTTATTAGAAAATTGAAAATTGACTTCTGGAAACTTTTCTAACCACTGTCGAGCGTAGGCTAAAAACTCTTCGAAGTACTGTTCTTCAATTCTCAGCTTTAGTCGTACATTTTTATTGAAAAGTTCTTTTTCTAGTTTTTTATGATGGGAAAATACCGCAAAAAGGGGCAATGGATTTTGAGTGTAATACTTGATGTTACTAACCAGCAAATACATTCCACTCAAAAATTCGTGTCGCACAAAGTTATCCCAATCGACTTGCCGCGTGGGTTGTATCATATCTTGAAAGTTCTCGCATATTTTGCCTAAATCATGGAATAGTGCTGCAATAAACATATCCTGCCAAAACTGTTCGTCAGGTAAATATTCAAAATAGCGTTCTTTCAGCGCGAGCATATTATTTACAACATCATCGGTATGTTCTGCTAGGGTTTCTTTTGGCTTTTTAGCCCAAATATCTTGAAGCATAATTTGAAGTCTTTGGAAGTCATCGGACGCTTGCCAAGCGTCCGATGACTATTCGTGCTACAATGAAAAAATAGGAATAAATAAATCTTTGAATTGTATGCCTTCTACTTGATAGTTCAATTGCATTCGTTCTCCTACGAAAGTGAAGGTTGAGCTACTGCTTACACTGCGTTTGCCATAGTCTGATTTATAAGCAAATCGCGTTGGTAAATCAAAGCGTATCGGTTCAGATGACTGATAGATGGAAAATTTGAAGTTTTCGCTTGCTTTTCGAAGAACCTCGCCAATAACATCACCTTCGGCTATACAATGTTGTAATTGATCGCTTTCCATGATTTTTACATCTTCTTTGATTGATTTTATCATGGCTAGTGCATCACTATTTCCCATCGTTAGTGCAAATACAGGATTGAGAAAAGCATTTTTCAATTGCGTTATTTGCTCTACTTTTTCACCACAAAAAGCGATTACAAATTGATTATTCACCAAGTGTTCTCGCTGTACGATGTCACCATCAAGAAGTGAATCATAAAGATGCATTTCTTTGGTACGTTTATTGTATTTCCAAGTATCTCGTGTTTTGCCTTTCGAATGTCCAGCAATTCCAACTTTTAGCTTTGCCTCCTCAAAAAAATCTTGTACCATTGGTGGACTTAGTCCAAGTGCCGCGCCAGCTAGTCCAATGACCGTAGTTGGTGGCGGCAAATCAAGCGTTTTATGGAAATTCTGAAATTCAGGATTTCTAAAAGACGCAGTCTGTGATATGATTTCTATACAAAATGAGTGCATAGCTTTAGTTTTTGTAGTAATCTTCCACCCATTTTCTAATGCTTTCAAAACCTTCTTT
>CALGLY010000562.1 GCA_937959095.1 uncultured Saprospiraceae bacterium | reverse complement strand
ATAGGATAAATAGCCTGCGCTATATGCCTCGAAGCTTACTTTATCAAAACGCACACTTCCTGTAGCCTCAAAGGCCTCGACCCATTGCTTTATTTTTGCTGCGTTTTTATCCACACAGAAGTATAAATATCGCCAAAAATTGATGGGAATAAGAATATCTATAGCAGAAGAAACCGTCTCTTGGATAGGAGCTTTGGAAAAGACTCCTTCGCTGAAAATACGATGTAAACAAGCATTTTCATTATTAGCAACGATAAAGTTTTGGACAGGCAAACCCATCTTCCGCGCCAAACTTCCAGCGCATAGATTCCCAAAACCACCCGAAGGCACAGCGATATTAATAAGTTCTCCTACTTTATCGACTATTCGAAAATAACCATAAAAATAATGAACCGTTTGCATCATTATTCTCCCCCAATTGATGGAATTGACACTAGAAAGTTGCAGCTTCTCTTTGAAGGCAGCATCGGCATAGAGTTCCTTAATCACCGCATCCAAATCGTCGCCTCCTTCTGGGCAATTATGTACGCCCACTGCATGCACATTGCGCTCGACGAGGGTCGTCATTTGGCGTTCTTGTGCTTCTGTTACTAAGCCTTTTGGGTAAAGCACCCACGCATCCAGATTTGATTTTCCTGCGGTGAAATAAGCAGCGGCTGGCCCAGTATCGCCCGTAGTTGCTACGATAAGGGAAAGTCGTTCGTCTTTTCGTTTCAGGAAGAAGTTGACCAAATTGACTAAAAATGCCATACCCACATCCTTGAAGGAAAGCGTCGGGCCATAGAATAGCTCTAGGATATAGGTCTCTTTTCTGCTTTGTAACTGATGTACAGGAATAATATCTGCGCGTTCAAAATTGGAATAGGCATCTGCGAGCAGATTTTTTAATTTCTTTTCTGAAATGATACTTCGATCTATGAATAAGGAAAGAATTTCGAAGGCTAAGTCAATATAACTTAAATCCTTCCATGCTTCGAGTTGTGTGGGTGTGATTTCGGGTAAGGACTCTGGGACATACAAACCACCATCGGCAGCGAAACCATCTAAAATAGCGGTCTCAAAATCGACAGGCTTACCACCGCCTTTATTGCTTAGATATTTTAGCATTGTTCCTGATTTTTGTATCCCAAATAAACGGCTGTAGCGATCATGATATCTTGCACCGCTACGCCTGTTAAATCAACGACAGTTATTTGCTCCTCATTTTGTCGCTGCAAACTGGCATCTTGCAAGCTTTTTCCTAGTTCTATAACCTTAGCCGCATCTAAACTATTTGCTTGCACTGCTCTGTATATTTCACCTCTACTTTTGCTTTGTGGGAGGCTATCTGCGATTACAATATCTGCCTTTCCAAGAATTTCTGCGGCTAGTTCTTGCTTCTCGGAAGTATCCGAGCCAACTGCCGTGATGTGTGTGCCAGGTTGTATATCACTTGCTTGCAGGAGTGGGCTAGTAGCAGGCGTAGTGGTGACGATGAGGTTGCAATGCTGTGCCAATTCACTAGGCATTTCTGCAATATGTACGTTTAGGTTGCTTGCTATTTTTGCTTGTAGTTTTTGAGCGTTTATTTTGTTTCTTCCCCATATCCAGACTTGCTTGCAAGGTGTATATTTTTGTAGATATTGTAATTGCAATTCTGCTTGTATGCCTGTGCCTATGATGCCAATTGCACGTAGCTTTTTTGGTGCGAAATATTTAGCAGCCACTGCGCCTGCTGCTGCGGTACGTATATTGGTGAGATGCCCTTCATCCAGAAGAACAGCTTCTGTTTGTCCTGTTTTTTGATTAAACACAAGCATCAGACCTTGACTAGAAGATAAACCTATTTTAGGATTCTCATAGAAGCCCGAAGCGATTTTGATGACGTAAAAATCATCTTGCTTGATGTAGCCATACTTTATATGTGTATCGCCCGGAGGTTGCTCAAAAACCAGTTCGCCGACAGGTGGCACAACGACCTTCCCATTGCTATACTGCTGAAAACCGTCTTCCATAGCGGCTACTACATCCAGTTTATCGACAATAGCTTGGATTTCTTTTAGGTGTATGATGCTTGTCATGCTGTGTTATTTACTGCTTATTCTTCCTCTTTTTCTTTAATCTTCTCTTCCTCTTGGAATGGTTCATCTTTGGTATCTTTTTTGAGTTGAAGCAATTTCTCCGTTTCGCCTGTTATCCAAAAATTATTCATGCCTTCACCTTGTGTAATTTCAATACGTTGCAAATTCAGCAATTCTAATAAGGCTAAAAAAGTAACAATGGCATGTACCCGATTTTCGAGCAGCGAAAAAACGCGTTCAAAATCAATGCGTCCATGTGCTAGTAGCAGTCCGTACATGTATTGCTGCTGTCCGCGTATCGTGTAGCTGTAGCGTACAATCTGATGGACGGTATGTTTTTTATTGCGGTCTTCTAATTTGCGGAGCATCCGCTCGAAGGTGCGAAGGAGTTTGAAAAGCGTGACCGATTGCAGTTCGACATCTACGAGGGCTTGTTCGGCTATTTTTTGGAGTTCCTTGGTGCTATTGCCTCGTATGCTACGCATCGAGCGATCTTCTTCTAGTTTTCGCATATCTTCTAGTACGCCTTTGTAGCGTTGGTACTCTAGGAGACGTTGCACGAGTTCTTCGCGTGGGTCTATTTCATTTCCTTCTTCATCTACGGGTTTGCGCGGAATAAGCATTTTGGCCTTTATGCGGCAAAGCGTAGCAGCTACTACTATAAATTCACTAGCCAAATCAATATTCATCATTTCCATTTGGCGGATATAGGAGAGGAAATCATCCGTTATCGTAGAAATGGGAATATTATTGATGTCCAGTTCATCGCGCTCAATGAAAAAGAGAAGTAGATCGAAAGGACCTTCAAATTGCTCTAGCTTTATCGTATAGGTATCTGCCATTATCTGCTATTGAGGCGGCAAAGGTAAATAAAAGTTCTAATGCTTAGAGCTACCTATGAGGTATGTCTATTTTTTCTTCGTGGATGAAGATTTTCAAAGAATAAAAAAGAAAACCGAAACAAAAGTGGTCACATAATTCTTAAAATATACACTATATAATTGTAACCTGTGCTATTTTAGGATAATGGAAGAGCGTTAAAATTTCATAAATCTATTATAAAATTTTATATTTGTATTTTTAACGACATAAAATTCGTTTTTTTCTTCAAAGCAGCTATAAAAGAAAAAATGGTTAATTTATATTTTTAGCCATCTATACTCAGAAAAGTATATTATAATCAGAACTGGAAAAAAATGTTGCCAAATGAAAACAAGTAGCATAACTCTAGTTGAAATATCTACTCTATAAGAGTTGTTCAAAAATAATAAGTTGGCATATGAAAATATCTTTTCGCACTATATTTCAGCTTTTTTCTCGCCCGTAGCTATGGCTATGCCCTCGAAAAAGAGCTTTATCTAGCACAAAAAGCTAACTTTCATATACACAAT
>CALGLY010000561.1 GCA_937959095.1 uncultured Saprospiraceae bacterium | reverse complement strand
TTTTTCCTGCTCCAAAAACTTCTTTTTCAAGCGTTCAGCCATGCAGCCCAACACCCCAACTAGCATCCCTGGACGGGTTTTCTTAACCTTATCAAACACCCGCAAGCGACGACGCACCGTATCCTCTGCCCGCTCTCGAATAGAACAAGTATTAATAAGAATCAAGTCCGATTCTTCCATATCTCGCGTCGGGGCATAGCCCACATCAGATAAAATAGAAGCCACAATTTCGCTATCACTAAAATTCATCTGACAGCCATAGCTCTCAATATAAAATTTCTTCGCGCCTGCCGCTTCCTTGAAAAACACCTCACCTTGTCGCTCCTTGAGGATCTCTTTCGTAACGCCTTCTAATGTCGGATTGTCGTTGTACATTGCTATTATTAAATTGTAAAGTTGCTGAGTTGTGAAGTTCTACGCTTTATGCTCAACAAGTTCCCAAATTTTCATTTTTTACCGAAAGTGGCACAAAGGTAAGCTTTTTTATGCCAAAATGACAGGTTTTATTGGTTATTGTTTGAGCGTTTTATCATTTTCTCTCCCGAAGTTTATAAGATATATTTTGTGTTCTAAAGTAGCTTTATTAATTTGAAGGAGAAGGGAATTCGTATTAAAAGTTAATTCTTTATCAAGTTCATATGAACGATTTTGGGCTAGAACGAACAAATTTTCATTGTTCTGCATCTTATGAAAAGCCGCAGCCTCTCTTCGATTAATTATATCGGTAAGTGTTTCAAGTCCTTTCAATGTATCACTTTGAATAGTCCCCCAACTTAATACTCTTATATCAGCATAAAGAAATTTAAGCCCGTCCACACTTCGGAAGCCATGTATGATTTCAATACCAGACCAGCGAATATCAAAATTATCTACCATATATCTATTTACTGTAGTATCCCCTAAAAAAAACTGCCTTAGAGAGTCACGATATTTAAAATAAGCCTCTGTATCAAAAAGCCTATGATACCAAATACATGGATAGTCAGAATCAAAATTACTAGGCTGAGGCAAAGCACTTACTTCTTTAATTTTAGTTATACTAGAAGATCCTCTTCCATGTCCTAGATAATCGAAAAAATAGTACGCTCCATTAAATGTATCTACATTAACTAGACAAGTACTTTCAGTAGAATAGATATTACCAGTCTGCTTATCTTCAAAAAAGACACTCCCACCCCATTCCCCTCGACAGCAGGAATAAACTTTATACTGTTCATCTTCAAAACCTATTCTCCTATCACGTTTAGGCAGAGAATCCAAACAAACTAATTCCAAGCGTTTTTGCAGAGTATCTATCCAGTAAGTGTCGCCCCAAATATCCTCGAAGATGAGTTTGTCTTTTATCAAATGTAATTCTGTAACCCTGCCAATGGTTAGATTTTTAGCATCTAAATCAATGTATGCAGTAGGAACAGAATCGTCGTTTGTACAGGCAAATAGTCCAGACAAGAAGAGAAAAGCAAATAGATAGAGGAGTTTCATAATAGCGTTTTAGGACATAACGCTTGTTTCATGGAAAGGAACAAAGCAGCCGAAAGTCCTAGCATTACAACACTAGAAGACTTTCGGCTTATAATCGCTATAATTTCGGGCAATTCACCTTTTGTCGTCGTCCTTTGGTAGGTTTCACATAAGTAATGGCAAGCTCAAAAGCACCGCGCCCATTATTGAGTTGCGATAGCTGCGAAGTCGTCAAGTCATAGCTTAAACCAATTTGCAATTGCTCCATCTCTATAGCAGCACCAAGTATCACTGCATTCATCAGCATACCGCTTTCTAGTTTATTACTGATGTGTCCCCACGCGCCCATGCGTAAAGCAATCTCCTTCAAATCGCGGCTATTATACCGGAAGCTACCACCACCAATAAAAGTAGTAGAAGGACCTTGCAGCATTCCTAATAAACTAGGCAGTAAAGTCAAATTCTTAGAGAGTGGCACTTCTCCACCTACTTGCAGCGAGTAGCGGCGATCTAAACTTGCTTTGGTATCATCATAAAAAGTAATATTAGGCGCATTCAGGTGATGTGCCGATGCACCGAAATAAAGACTTCTACCTTCACCAAATAAGCCATACCACATCAAACCAGCATTTACATCTACATAAAGATCTGAATTGCCATTAATGATAGGTTCGCCTGAATTTGCTCCATAATCCACAGTGCCTGTCATAGCATCATACTGATTGGAGAACCAAAGATTTTGAGCCGAAAGCATATTTTGTCCCATGCCTGCTTGTCCTGCGGCAATTAGATATTGCTCGGTACGGCGGCGACTACTTCCTCCTACTTGCTTGGCATAGGATACGGAAAGGTGCGCCCGATTTTGAGTTAAATTAGCAGCTTGTGCTTCATCGCGCATGGTGGTGATACCGATGCCTATATAGTCGCGTTTTAGAAAGGGTTTTCGTACATCAAAACTAGCAGCCATCGTACGATAAGGGCGACTTTCTGTCACACTCCCCCATTGTTCCCGATAATTGATATTAGCCCTGAAATCACCTTCAAATAAGCCTGTCATTGCAGGGTTGGTCTGTTGCGATGCTGCATTATATTGAGAGAAGTAAGGATCTTGTGCTTGGAGTGTACAATAACTCAAAAATAGTAATAGAAAAATGTAGTGAGTTTTCATATTGTTGTTTTTGAGGTATTAAGTATTAGAATGAAAATAAAAATCTAAAACTCAATTTAAATTTTTATTTTCATTGTTATTTTCATTTCCATTCTTAATACTTAATACCTAGAAAGTGCTATCGAATTAAAGTGGTGCTACCTCGGAATACTTCGATCTTGCCATCAAGGTATTCTACTTCTGCTGTCCAGATATAATTACCTGTTGGCATTTCTTTGTTTCGGAACATTCCATCCCAGCCTGTATCTGGATCATTGACAGGAAAATCAGTCATTTCATACACCAATTCTCCCCAGCGATCATACATACGGAAATAGCGTACTATAGCTTCCTCTTTAGAATGGACTAAAAGGCGGTCATTTTCGCCATCCTCATTCGGAGAGAAACCTGTAGGAACTAGTAGTTTTCGTTCATCGCGACGTACTCGAACTTGAATTAAGTCCGTTCCTTCACAGCCATTTTCATCTATACCATAGAGTTCGTAGTAAATCGTTGTTTCTGGTCGTATCAGAGGGTCACTACAAGTCATGCAACTTATATAACCATCTCCAAAAGAAGGAGTCCATTCCCAATCTACCACACCTGTCGCATTAATCGAATTTACAAAAATTCGGAGACTATCTCCCATAGCGACTTCTACTACATCTTCCCGAGGAGAAATGAAAATAGAAAATGGTGGTGGATCATTTAATACCACAGAGGTATTTTGCACACAACCATTGGCATCTCGAATGAAGACATCATACGTATCGGCAGCCAAGCCTATAAATTGATTACTGTTGGAATAATCTACGCCATCGAAACTATAATCATAAGGTGGTGTGCCACCTATAGGATTTAATTCAATCCGTCCGTCATTGCCGCCAGCGCAGCTAATTCCACTAGCAATAGTAGGCTGTGCATCAATGAAACTAGGTTGTTCTATCTCTGCGGTTCTTACTAATTCGCAACCATTAATATCTGTAATAGTAAGTGTATATGTACCTGCTGATAAGCCTGTAATGGTATTCTCCGAACTCCCTGTTGACCAATTCAATACGTAATCTTCTATACCTCCACTTACTACAGCAGTTATTTCACCTTCTACAGCATTATTACAGTCATTATTGACAATATCAAAACTAGCGGCTAAGCTATTGGGTTCTGCAATACTAATTTCTGCAACACCAAAACAGCCAAGCATATCCGTTGCAGTCACGCTATATGTACCAATAGGTAAGTCACTTACGGTGTTTTCTGTCGAATTCCCTGCATTTGCGTCCCATTGAATCGTATACCCTTCTAATGCATTTCCTCCACTCACATCTAACACAGAGACACTTCCTGTACTTTCTTCATTACAAAGTACGTCTGTACTCGCAAGATTAAGCTCTACAGGATTGGGATCAGGAAGTGGAAAGTCTTCGATTCCTTGACAGCCTTGGCTATCCGTCACTGTTAGTGTATAAGTTTTTCCTCCTACTAAGTTTTCAATGAAGAAGCCTGTTTGCGTAGGTTCCGTGTCCCATTCATATTCATAGCCCTCTCCAGTACCTCCAATGAGAACTGTAGCACCCAATGCCCCATCCATATTTCCATTACAAGAAGGCGTGGATGCATTGATATTAATTTCGAATGGTTCAAAGTCATCTATTTCTATAGCTGTCATAAATTCACAGCCATTTTCATCGGTTATGGTTACTTCGTAGATAATAGTATCCAGATTTGTAGCCGTCACTTTGGGTTGTCCATCACTCCACAAATAGGTATATTCCCCCGTACCTCCCACAGGGGTAACTGTGGCTTGACTTCCAGCTTCTCCATAACAACTTACAAGTGTTTGTGCAACCCCTGCCTCTAAAGCTGTCGCAGGTTCCCCTATGATAATCTCATTTTCAGAGGCGCAATTATTAGCATCCATTACAGTGACTCGATAGGTACCTGCTTCTAGTTCTATAGCTGTTTGCGTCGTTTGTGCTTTTAAATCATTCCATAAATACTGATATGGTTCAATACCACCTAAAGGCACTGCCATAGCAGTACCATCTTCACCTGCAAAACAATTGACATCAGAAGCGTCAAAATTTATGCTTAATGCTTCGGGTTCTGTCACACTGATAGTTGCTTCTGTACTACAATTATTGGCATCGCTAATAGTCACGGTATAATCCCCCGCAATTAACAATTGTGCTGTCGCTGCTGTTTGTCCTAAATCATCAGACCATTCATAAATATAAGGTTCTGTACCACCTGAAATGCTTACTGTTGCAGTACCAGTATCGTTGCCATTACAATCTACTTGTACTTGACGAATACTATCTACTATGATAGCATCAGGTGCTAGGATTTCTACTTCTCCAGTAGCTAGACAATCATTCTCATCTGTAACGCTAAGACTATAGATGTCAGGAATTAATTCACTTATAGCTGCTGTATTTTCAGCATTTGACCAGTTGTAGGTATACTCGCCTGTCCCCCCTGACACTATCGCTGTTGCGGTACCATCAGTCGTATTAAAACAGGAGGCTGTTGTGCTATTAAAATCAATCGCTAAAGCTTCGGGCTCAGTGACTTCTATTTCGATATTCGTTTCGCAATTATTTTCATCTGTTACAGTTACAGAGTAAGTGTCTGCTACAAGCATATTAAGCAAGCTATCTGCTGAATTATCACTCCAAGTATAGGTATATGCACCTGTACCGCCAATCACTTCCAAATCTATCGACCCATCTTCTCCTGCATTACAACCTACATTGGATGCTATCGGCGTAATTCCAATAGGCAATGGTTCATCTATCATAAAAGTTAATGTATCCGAACACGCATCACCGTCTAATACTACTAATTGATGTTCTCCAACAGCAAGTCCCTCAATACTAGCTGTCGTAAGTGTCGAATTTTGAATTTCTTCACCATCTAATACAAAAATAAAAGGCATAATTCCTTCGGAGACTTCTACACTTGTCGTCCCATCTGAATCGCCTGGGCAACTCACTCCAGTAGGTGGATCAACGAAACTAACTTTAAATGCACAAGCATTATAAACACAGGTAGCTTCAGTAGTAGGGATTTCACAATTCAAATTGGTTGGTACATTCTCTATGGCTGCACGAACTTCAATTGTTATTTCTTCATTAATATCTAAACCAGTGACTCCATGGGAGAAGAAATTGAAATTTGGCACTTCAAATTCGCTGCCATTAATACTAATTTCATAAGCCTCTATTCCATCTTGTGGTGTCCAATCAATTCGTAATAAACCATCTTCATCTATCACCGTACAAAGGACTTCTGGAGCTTCAAAGTCTCCAAGATTGACCACATTAACAGTATCTCGATAACTGCAATTAAAGTTATCTCTTGTACGTAATACATAGGCCTCCGAACTAGGCGGCGTAACCGTAGGATTGGGACAATCTATACAGCTAATTTCAGTATCTGCTGCCCAAGAATAACTAATGTTATTTTCAGAAACAAAACTGATAGACCATTTTTTTAAGGTAGTCAATTGTCGTCCCATTACTCTATCGGAGAGTACGAGTTTCCAATCACCATTTTTTGTTGCACCCACTAAATCTGCCCAATCGCCCATTGGAGCAAAATCGCCTGTGAAAGGTGGCGTACCATTATCTACTCTAGTAGTGGCACTAGGTGTAAAACAGGTCTGTGTAAGGTTACTTCCCACATCTACAAATAACTGGAAGGCTACTAATTGTAAGGATTCACCCGAAGGAGCTTCTAAAAAAATCTCATAATCAGAAATAAATTCTTGCTCCGATGCAGAAAGTGTTAAGCAAATTTGTACTATCTCCGTAAGCGGATCGACAATGGTAGTAGGAGATATATTATTTATGTCAATAATAGATTCATAAGGGTTTCCAGGAGGATGATTATCATGCCCTAAGTCATCATATTCTTGCATGTTTACAAAACGAATCGTATCGTAATGTGCCGTGATTCCTTCTCCTAATTGTAATTCATCTCCATTACAAATGGTTGTATCAGAAATAAGCGTAAAGGGTCTTTCGTAATCGAAGCAATTAATGCAATCAGGGTGTGTTTTTGGCAGAATAGGTACAGTCGCTAAGGTATCGAATACGCAACCATATTCATCTGTAATTTGGAAATTATATACATTTCCTCCTGCATCCAATGGTACAGATGCTATAGAATCTTGAGAATAATAAATTAAATTATCTTGATCTTTCCACGCAAAATCGGTGATAGCGGGAGAAAACGGATCCGTTTCGGCATAGAGTTGGGTGTCAAAATTTAATTGCCAATTGAAAATATAGCCATTATCTATGGCCCATAGATCTTCCACTTCTATCGTCCATTGTCCGTTCAAGGGACAACCGACAAATTCATTAAAATTTTGAAAGGGTAAGTAATCTCCTG
>CALGLY010000560.1 GCA_937959095.1 uncultured Saprospiraceae bacterium | reverse complement strand
AAGCTCTATTAATACTACTTTTACTACTACCCTACCAAAATCACGCTTCTAGTGAAATTTCTAAAAGACTACTGTTTTACAAGAACAAATCGTTTTCCGACAAATAAGGACTGATGAAGAAAAGCTATACCATTCTGTTTTTATTCCTTGCTAGTGTTTGTCTAGCACAAGATAAAGATGCCGCTTATTATAAGCAGCAGTTTCATAGCAAGTATGAGCATAAACACCTTTCGCTTGCGGACTCTATAAAAGCAGCTATTTGCCTACATGAGTACATTGTACAATCACTAGAAGATAAAGAAAGAGAAACCGCCCAAATTTATGCAAATATTCTTTATGCTTATGTTGGTACGTCTCGTATTCCTGAATTAAAAATCAAATTCCACGACACAAAACTTTGGCTTCCTGATGAGCATGCAACAAAAGAAGTAAAGAAGAATCACTACAGGCAAATAATCAGATATTGTGATACACTTTTATTGAAATCACCAAATGATACAAAATTTACTAAAGAAAAAGGCTCTAGTATAAGAAGTCTTGCTAAGCTATATCGATCGGATTCCGCTATGGTCTTTGCTACAAAAGCCTTGCAGCATGCAAAAAAACATAAGCTGCTACAAGAAGAACAATATAGCTATAGTTTATTCGGCGAACTGTGTTATTCAAAAGGGACATATCAACTAGCAATGGAGTATTATGATGATGCCCTTCGAATGGCAGAGAGAAGACAAGATAGTTCTGGTATTATGAGCTACTCTATGAACAAGGGAGTTGTGCTACATGAGCAAGGCGTATTACGAGAATCTACCGTTTCTTTCTTTAAAGCTTTAGATTACGCGAGTGCTTTAGGGAAAAGTCGCAACGAGGCTAGAATATACCTAAACTTGTATAACAATTATGTGGATTTGCAGGATGATGAAAAAGCATTAGAAATTTTGGAAAAAGCAAAAAAGAAAAGTTTAGAGGCAGACTATCAAGAAGGTTTACTCCTTTACTATGATGCAAAATCCAAAATATACGATAACGATTCGACTACTTATGACAAAGCTCTACTAGTACTAGAAGAAGAAATAAACTTAGCGAAAGAATTAAAGGATACTTATTATCTGCACTCGGCTCTTATCTCAAAGGGATTTATTCATACAGAACAAGAGCAATACGTACAAGCTAAAGTAGTATTGCAAGAGGCTCTAAATCTGGTTTTGGACAAAAAATGGACAAAACAAATAGCTGAGACAAAGTTGTTTTTAGGGCGAGTGCATCTCAAAGAGAAAAACTACACCGAAGCTCTAAAGCTAATAAAGGCCGCAAATACAGGAGAATTGAATAGTACATTCAATAAGCAATTATTAACGAGTAATTTAGCAGAAACCTATGCGGGACTCCAACAATTCGATAAGGCTTATCCATTGTATGTTGAATATAAGACGCTGCAAGACTCTATGCTGAATGAGGAAAATATTCGGAGCGTAACACGCCTAGAAGCAGACTACACTTATAGGCAAGATATAGAACGTAGAAAACTTTTGCACCAAATCGATATGGAACGCCAAAGTCTCGTTCGTCGCTCCCTATTGGCAGGCTTGGGTTTAGTAGGACTATTGGCATTTTTTATTTTTATAAACTTGCGAAACAAAGCAAAAGTAAACCGTTTACTAGAACAAAAAAATAAAGAAATAAGCTATCAAAAAGAGCAACTCGAAGAGTTGAATTACACCAAAGATCGGATTTTCGCTATCATTGGGCATGACTTGCGAAAGCCTGCGCTCTCTTTCAAAGGTATTTCTAAAAAAGTGAATTATCTTATCAAAAAACAGGATTTTGACACGCTCGGACAGTTCGGTGCTCAAATAGAAGAAAACGCACTTGCGCTCAATAAACTTACAGATAACCTCCTGAACTGGGCGCTCACCCAGCGTAATGTCATGCCATACAAACCTGTGGAAGTCGCACTTAATGAGCATATACTAGAAGTTGAAAATATATTCGCGCCTACTGCTCGTGAAAAAGGAGTGCAGATATTTAATCAAACTCCAAAGGACATCAGTGTATATGCTGACCCCAATGCACTACGGACTATTTTAATTAATTTGATAGATAATGCAATAAAATATACGCCCGAGGGCGGCACCATCAAGATTAGTGCTTTAGAGGGAAGCGATAAACAGCTCAAAATTCGAGTATCTGATACAGGTGTGGGTATGGCAAAGGATCAACTCAACGATCTCTTTTTGCTAAAAAAAGATAAAAGTAAACGTGGCACAGCAGGCGAAAAAGGTACAGGGCTTGGAATGCACCTCGTGAAAGAATTGGTGGAACTCAATAAAGGAAGAATTTCTGCGGTGAGTGAATTGGGCAAGGGTACTTCTTTTGATTTGATATTGCCTACTAATACAATTGTACAAATTTCCATATAAGCTCACTCACTTCCACTATGAACTAGAAGTGAGTGAACTTATAATGATAGATTACCTAGAAAGGCAAAAGCACCTCATCTATAAAAAATGCAGCTCCGTTAATTCCTACTAAATCCAAGCCTGCGATTTCTCGATTTATTATTGCACTATTCCCTATTCCCTCGAAAGTCAATGGGGAAGTTGACGATATACTAAGACTAAGATTTTGCCCATTTTCATCGCTTGCAAAGGTTTCAAACTCGCTCACTCCAAATAGGAAGTCAAAAAAATCATAGCCACTCGGCGCAAAATGATACGGTAGTACGTTAGTCAAAATCTCTACTGGAATATCTGC
>CALGLY010000559.1 GCA_937959095.1 uncultured Saprospiraceae bacterium | reverse complement strand
CGTGTCTCTGCGTTCCATTTTCTTATTTCAAGATATTTAATCTTCTTTTTTATCCCGCTTAAACGGACGAATAATCAAGCGCAAAGATTGGTCGTAGGTTACATAATTCCAAATCCAATTGATAAAGACGATAATCTTATTTTTTACGCCTATAATCGAGAAGAGATGCACAATCAGCCATAGCACCCAGGCGATACTGCCTTTGAAAAAGCCTTTCGGCAAATCCACAACAGCTTGGTTACGTCCGATTGTTGCCATCGAGCCTTTATCGTTGTAGGAAAACGCCTTGCGTTCTTTGCCTTTATCTAATGCTTTGAAATTCTTACTTAGATTTTGCCCTTGCTGTATCGCTACTTGCGCCACTTGCGGATGCCCGTATTCATATTTTTCATCAGGCATGAAGGCAATGTCTCCGATAGCGTAGACATCCTCTAGACCTTCTACTTCGTTATATTTATTGACTTTCAGGCGGTTGCCACGCACAAGCGAGTCTTCTGGAAGCCCTTTTATGGTATTGCCTGTGATACCTGCTGCCCAAATTAGCTTTTTAGTCAATATTTTAGAGCCATCTTTCATGTAAATATACTCACCATCGTAGTCTGTGACGCGCTTATTGAGCACCACTTTCACACCTAGATTTTGGAGACAAGATAAAGCGGCATCCGACGCTTTTTGAGACATCCCTTTCAGCAATCTATCGCCACTTTGTATAAGGTAAATATCTATTTCTTCCTCATCGAGTTCAGGGTAATCATGCGGAATGACATATTTTTTCATCTCTGCCAATGCCCCTGCTACTTCCACACCCGTTGCGCCACCACCTACTATTACGATGTCGATATAAAGTTGTCGTTCGTCATAATCTCGAATAGTAAGGGAGGTTTCGTAATCCTCCAAAACCTCATTTCGTAGAAATAAAGCCTCCGAAACGGACTTCATCGGAATAGCGTGTTTCGCAATATTTTCATTCCCAAAAAAGTTCGTATCCGCGCCCATAGCCACTACCAAATAGTCGTAATTCAGATAGCCATGTGCAGTGATAACGCGCTTCTGTGCCGTATCTACTTCCGTGACTTCACTTACCCGAATGAAGACGTTTTTATGTCGCTGAAAAATCTTTCGGAAAGGAAAGGCAATGGAACTTGGCTCTAAACCCGCCATCGCTACTTGATAAAAGAGGGGCTGAAACTGATGAAAATTGTTTTTATCTACCAGCACGATTTGGTAATTGCTACGCGCTAGTTTTCGGGCTAAGGTCAAGCCAGCGAAGCCGCCGCCGATGATTACAATCCGTTTTTTTCCCGTTTCGGGTATGTTTACAGGCATGTTACCTAATTGTATTAGACCTGTCTGCCGACAGGCAGGTACAAGGTATTAAGTATTAGGTATCTATGCTTGTTCCATACTTGATACCTAATACTTAATACCTCTATTAACCATTAATCGCTTTCAAACGGACATTCGATTTTTTTGAACGAATGCCGTCGCGAATATAGCTAATACTGATGTTATTTCCGGGACGAAGTCGTGCAATTTGTTCTTGTAATTCTGCTGTGCTACTTGTTTTGATGTCATTGATGTGTGTGATAACATCATTAGCACGAAGTCCTGCTGAAGAAGCCGTCGTTCCAGTTCGTACATTTCTAACTAGAACACCTTCTACTTTATCCAAGTTGAGTTTGCGTGCTATTTCGCTATCCACATCATTGATCTCTACACCGAGAATGCCGCGTTGTGCTTTGCCATGTTCGCGTAGGTCACGCACGATTTTACGGACTAAATTGGAAGGTACTGCAAAAGAAAAACCTTCGTAGCCGCCACCATTCGATACGATAGCGGTATTGATGCCAATGAGTTCGCCTGCTGCATTTACAAGTGCGCCGCCGCTATTGCCTGGATTCACGGCTGCATCGGTCTGTATAAAGCTTTCGATGCTATAATCCCGATCTCTAAGAATCTGAATGCTACGTGCTTTTGCGCTCACGATACCTGCGGTAACTGTGGAGGTAAGTCCAAAAGGATTCCCGACTGCCAATACCCATTCGCCGACCTTTGTTCTATCCGAATCGCCGATGGAAATAGGGCTTAGATTGTTGGCTTCTATCTTCAAGAGCGCCAAGTCGGTGCTAGGATCAGTGCCAATGAGTTTGGCTATTTTTTCTTCTTTATTTGCAAGGGTTACTTCAAAAAACGTAGAGCCTTCCACCACATGATAATTGGTGACGATATAGCCATCTCTAGAGATAATAACACCTGAACCACCTGCCATCCGATAGTCGTTTTTATAAACGGTGATGCCTACTGCGGAATTGGTGATCTTATCTGCTGTGCTCACGAAATCTTCGGGTATGGAAAGCGGTGCGCTATTGATATGACTGGTGAGTTGGGCCTTCGATTGCGCTGTTTTTTCTGCTTGTTGGAGCGCGACGGGGAGATAGTAGCTTTGAAATAACCAAAAGGTTGTCATGGCACTAATCAAAACGGTAAATAGGGTAAATGCTAAAAAGGAAACTAATTTGTTCTGCATAATTTAAAAATTCGGGTGTGAAATAATGTGTTTGCATCAGAGATAATGATAAAATAACGTTGGGGATTTGGAAATAGATATGGGAGGTGGGGGAAATATTTATATTTCTGTAAAGCGAAGAACAAGCTTTCCACTCTACCATAAATTTCTAATTTGCAGAATAAACAAAATAATTGCATCTTACAATAGTGGAACAACTCACACATATCAAGCAAGTATTTAAGCAGCGCATGGAGCAATTGTACGGCGATCGTCTAGCAAAAGTATTGCTTTATGGC
>CALGLY010000558.1 GCA_937959095.1 uncultured Saprospiraceae bacterium | reverse complement strand
AGTATGGAAGCGTTGGGTCGCTTGCGCCCCGTATTCCGTCAAGGAGGTACGGTGACAGCAGGAAACTCTTCGCAGACTTCAGATGGTGCGTCTTTCGTGCTTGTGATGAGCGAAAATATGGTGAAGCAACTAGGCTTAGAGCCGATTGCACGCTTAGCTTCTTGCTCGGTAGCAGGCGTTGATCCTTTATATATGGGAATCGGGCCATGTGCTGCTATTCCAAAGGCATTGAAGCAAGCTGGTAAGAAACTATCAGATATTGATTTGATAGAATTGAACGAAGCCTTTGCCGCGCAGTCTTTAGCCGTTATTCAAGAAGCAGATCTGAATCCTGATATTATAAATGTAAACGGTGGCGCACTCGCACTAGGACACCCACTTGGTTGCACCGGTGCAAAGCTTTCTACGCAGCTTTTCAATGAGATGCGAAGAAGAGGCAATAAATATGGTATGGTAACAGCTTGTGTCGGTGGTGGTCAAGGCATCGCAGGCGTTTATGAGTTACTAAATTAGTCAATTTAGAACCGTATAATGATGAATGTAGAATGTAGAAGGGATTAGAAATATTGCTTTCGGCAAATTTACACTTTTACATTTTGGTTCTTTGACAATTTTTGTAAAAGATAAAATTCTGTAGCACCGTCCTTTAGGGCGGTGGCACTATTCGAACAACAAAACTTGGACTTTAGTCCCTGATATCGAATTAGTTGTGGACTAAAGTCCAAGTCTTAATTTTATTCTAATTCACCGCCCTAAAGGACGGTGCTATAGAATTTTGCAAAAATTGTCAAAGAATCTACATTTTAAGTACTAGGACATAATTATTATTGAAATAAAATGAAAATAAAATTCGACATATCTGATTGGTAAGCAATTGTTTGAATCGAATTTAAAATTTTAATTGTTATTTTAATTTTCATTCTGTCCTAGTATTTACATTCCTCGGTTCTACATTTTACATTGTATTGAAGCATTCGACTTACGTAAATATAGATCGTCCCATCCAAGAGGTTTGGGATTTTTTTAGCGATATTAATAATATGGAACAGTGGCTGACTGGTTTCCAACGCTCTGATCATTTGAGTGGAGAACTGGGCCAACCTGATTCCACCTACAAGCAATATTATATCGGGCCAGCAGGACAAGAAGTTATTTTCAAAGAGAAAGTACTAGAACGCCTTGAACCCAAGCGTTTTTCTAGTCGTATGCGGAATAATATGCTCGAAATGACCGTAACGACGAAACTCTATGATCGGGGCGACTATACCGAAGTAATTAGTGAAGTGGATGCGACCTTGACCAATATGGTTTTTCGCTTGTTTAAATCCCTCATTAAACAAGAAATCTATAACCGCCAGGATAGTAATTTTAAGAAGTTAAAAGAAATATTGGAAGGCGAGGTTTAGATTGTTTTATCCTCGTTTTCTTGAAAAGAACCAACTCATTTAAGTAGTTATAACAAAAAATCATATCTTCGTGATAGTATCAAATGATAGTATCATGCAACCACCTTATGAAATAACAAATACGATTCTCAAATTACTTAGTTCAATTTCAGAGAAAATTGGGGAAGTAAATGCAGCACATCTCCATAAGCCTTCGCCTGAGTTGCGAAAGAAGAATCGGGTAAAAACCATCAAAGCCTCCTTAGAAATTGAAGGGAATTCGTTGAATGAAGCCCAAATCACTGCTATCCTTGAAAATAAAAGAGTTAGTGGTCCTAAAAAAGATATTACTGAAGTCATCAATGCACTTAACGTTTATAACAAAATAGGAACTTTTAAGCCTTCTTCTTTGACTTCCTTTCTCAAAGCACATGCCATTTTGATGGAAGGGTTAATAGAAAATTCAGGCAAACTCCGAACAAAGTCCGTAGGTATTTTCAAAGGAGAACAAGTAGCTCATATCGCGCCGCCTGCACAAAACTTGAGCTATTTGATGAAAAGTCTTTTTAAGTATCTAAAAAATAGTGATGATCATGAAATTATTAAGAGTTGTGTAGTCCATTATGAAATTGAATTCATCCATCCTTTTATGGATGGCAATGGCAGAATGGGACGATTGTGGCAAACGCTAATTCTATTAAAAGCTTATCCTGTCTTTGAATTTCTACCTTTTGAAACGGTCATTAAAAACAGACAACAAGAATATTACGATGTACTAGAATACTGTGATAAAGAAGGAAAATCAACTAAGTTTATTGAGTTTACTCTCAATGCAATAAATGATTCCTTTGATGAGCTTTTAAAAGCGCAAAACCGAAATTTTTCTACTAAAGAACGAGTTGATTATTTTCTATCTATTTACAGAGCATCCTTTTTTACTAGAAAAGATTATTTAGCGATTTTCAAGGCGATTTCGCCAGCTACAGCAAGTAGAGATTTAAAGTATGCCAGCGAACAGCAACTCATTAAAAAGATAGGGGATAAACGAACAACTCAATATCAGATTCTAGGATAGATTTCCCATCAGTACTAAACCACGATTAGAACAGTTTTCCCATCGTCGAACCTACACAGTCCTTCGTCTAATAAAATCAACACTTCCTCAACTTAAATGCACAAAAATTGTAGTAAGGAGGTGCATCCCAAATCGTAATATAGAAGTCGACAAAGAAACACGATAAATGAGCAACTCAAATTTTTCTTGGTTATTGAAAATGGCATGGCGCGATAGTCGGCGCAATAGAGGTAAATTACTGCTTTTCATCTCTTCTATCGTGGTTGGTATTGCGGCTTTGGTGGCAATAAATTCATTTAGTTCCAACCTTCAAAAAGACATCAATGACGAGTCAAAATCGCTACTCGCTGCCGACTTGATGCTCGACGGCAATAACCCACCAAGCGATTCCCTCGCCATGGTTTTCGATATGCTAGGAGCGAGTGAACGCGCAGAAGCCAAGAACTTTCTATCCTTCGTGTTCTTCCCGAAATCAGGCGAATCGCGCATGGCACAAGTGAAGGCATTGGAAGGAAATTATCCTTTTTATGGTACGTTGCTTACGAAGCCAACTGGCGCAGCACAGAGCTATCGAGAAGGCAAAAAAGCCCTAGTCGAGAACTCACTAATGATACAATATGACCTGAAACCAGGCGATTCGATACGAGTAGGTAATGCCAATTTTGAGATAGAAGGACAAATCGAAGGTATGCCTGGTCGCTCGGCAATGGCAGGCGCGTTTGCTCCCCTTGTTTTCATCCCGATGGATTATATAGAAGATACCAAATTGATGCAGTTTGGGAGTCGTGTAGATTATCAATATTACTTCAAATTCGATGATGATGTAGACGTAGATATACTAGCAGAAACCCTCATAGAACCCGTAACAGATACGCTTACCTATCGCTACGAAACCGTGCAAAGTAGAAAGGAAGATTATAGTCAGGTGTTTGGTATATTAGGCAATTTCCTGAATCTCGTGGGCTTCATTGCCTTGCTTTTGGGCTGCATAGGCGTGGCGAGTTCGGTGCATATTTATATTAAAGATAAACTCTCTTCGGTAGCAATTTTGCGTTGTCTAGGAGCAAGCGGAAGGCAAGCCTTTCTTATTTTTCTTATCCAAATTAGCTTCATGGGTCTGATAGGCGCAATACTTGGGGCAGCCCTCGGTAGTCTCTTGCAAGTCGCCTTACCTTTTGTACTCTCTGATTTTTTGCCCCTCGAAAATATCAGTACCGCAGTCTCTTGGAAAGCAATTGCACAGGGTATTCTGACAGGATTGGGTATTTCTATCCTATTTGCACTATTACCGCTTTTGAGTATCCGAAAAATATCGCCTTTACGTTCGCTCCGCGCTTCTTTCAATAAAGATGTGCAAGGTCCTGATCCGCTTGCGATTTTGGTCTATATCCTAATTTTGTTATTCATTGTAGGCTTCACGATGTCGCAAGTAGGTATTAGTTGGGAAGCCTTGCTTTTTCCTGTTGCTATTGCGGTTGGCTTTTTGGCACTCACGGCTACGGCATGGGCATTGATGT
>CALGLY010000557.1 GCA_937959095.1 uncultured Saprospiraceae bacterium | reverse complement strand
GCTAAGGTGCTTATTTTTTCATATTTCGGGATTTATATCCTTGATAATGCGTCTTTTAGAAACTTTACAAAAGAGATGACTTCTATAAACTTAGCGATTGAAATCAGGAGTAGTTTTAAGGAAATGTCCCATGAAATAGGGGAAATTCTATCTAAAATCAAACAAATTCATATATTTTATATATTTTTTTATAAAAAACGACTTTTTTTTTGTAGATAGTATAAAAATAAGCCAAGATATGACTCGAAAACACCTGAATCATACCATTCGACTTTCATACCATATTTTATACTTATACCTTTAAGTTCGACTTTAGTCATCGACACTTAACTATTGGCTATTGGTTACAAGTGTTTACAAATTAGAACATTAATTTATCGACAGTCCTTGTTTTTCGGCACTACGGTGAAAACTATGGGTTAGATTTTTTACAAATTCCCTTAGGCAAGAATAATAGCGAATTTTCGCTAAAAAAAATGAAAAAATATATTCCAGCGAAAATTCGCTAATATATATATTAAAAAATAAAATATTATTATATATTTGCGAATATTCGCTAGAAAACACAAATCAAGAATACTTTTTTTAATTACACACACCACAACACACATGAAAAAATTTACCCTCTATGCATTTGCATGCATTTTGCTCTTTGGTTGTCAAAAAGAAATTTTAGACACCACATCCAACACCAATGACCTCCTATCAACAAATGAAATCGACCAAATTATTTTTAAAAAGTTACATTCGGAAAATGAATTTTGGTGGCACATGGTTCAAGATCAAGTAGTATGGAGCGCACTAACGAATAGCGATGGAATACTAAGCATTGGTTATCAACCACGCACTTACCAAAACTTGAATAGTACTATTCACCAAATTGACCTTGAGAGCAGTGAATGGACTACAGCGAGAGAAGAAGTTATAGCAATCATAGAGAAAGTTGCTACACAAGAAAACCTTGATTTTTCCAGTGCATCAGATATACGTATAAAGGATAACTTACCCGTCATCCAAGTTAAGACAACTAGCTTGGCGGTAGTAAAAGCACTGCGTGCAGAGAAGGCGTTGGTACGTTATGCAGAACCAATGGGTTATTCTATCGAGCCAGATGTAAATTCTAGTCGCTTAAAAAGTGATTCGGGTTGTGGTAACTCTCCTTCTAGCAATATTAATAGTAATGACTTTACAACTATCAGCCCCAATGCGAAACGACCTTGGACTTTTGACGGATTGAATGTCCCTGCAGCTTGGAATTATAGCCAAGGTAATAACATTGGAGTTGCTTTATTGGATACAGGTACTTCTGATGACCAACCTAAACTACGTTCAAAGTTTTCTTCTGGACAATCTACAGGTCGCTACATCGACCCACAAAGCACGCACTACACCGAAGGCTGGTGGTGGTGGGAATCAGATAGCTTGGACTCTCCACACGACCAATGTGGTCATGGTACTCAGATGGGAGGCACTATCGCAGCACCTCGTGCAAGCGGAGGCTCTACAGTTGGTGTGGCCTACAAAGCTAACCTTATTCCTTACCGTTGTGTTGAGGATGTTATTATAAACACATCTTCTGAAAAAGACGGTGTAAGTGATGCCTTAGTAAACGCAGCAAATCGTTCGGATGTACATATCGTGAGTATGTCTTTGGGTGACCTTATCTCCAACAGCCAAGTAGCAGATGCCATTCGTTATGCTAATAATAGTGGTGTCCTAATCTTTGCTGCAGCTGGAACATCACTTTCTTGGACAAGTTGGTATGGAGTAATTTTCCCTGCATGGATGTCAGAGACTATTGCGGTAACAGGTGTTACAGACGCAAATAACTACAGTCGTTGTTCTTCTTGTCACGATGGAAGTGCCGTTGATTTTGTAGTTGCTATGCAACGCGCCGGCGATGATAGCCGTACTTCTTTGACCTTGGCTATTAGTAGCAATTCGCCTTCTTATGTAGGTGGCTCATCTACTGCTACAGCGCACACTGCAGGAGTTGCAGCTCTTATTTGGTCTTATAATCCAAGCTTTAATAAAACGGATGTGTTGAATCGCTTGAAAAATGCTTCCGAGAATTACCCAAGTCGTAGTGGTAGTTATGGCTATGGAAAATATGACGCTTTAGTGGCGGTACGAGGATATTAATTTACTCCTCCCTAAAGTACAAAAAAGTCAAGTCCAGTAATGGGCTTGACTTTTTTTGTGCTAGGGCGAAAACTATACGTACGTTTTTTTCACAAGCAGCAAACATAAAACCTCCTAATTCCCCGTTTCATTTTTATAAAAATATACAAATGAAACAAACACTTCTATTCAGTCTATTGCTGTTGCTTAGCAGCATGGTTCATGCTCAGATATTGGGCAATTACGAACGAAATAGAAATCAAAAAGCCAATCAAAGTGCCATGTATTCTAATACAGGACTCACTCCTAGTCAGCAATATCGCTCGGTCGCAAAATCGGCAACTATTGTGGGAGATAATATCTTGGAATTGAGCATTAATGCACTTTCTAATCAAAAGGCAGATTCTTACACCACGATTTTCAATGTCGTCCAGATAGGAGAAACCGCCGAAGCAACGAATGCTTCTTTGAATAAGCAAATTACTGCCTTCACCAATGCGCTGAAAGCAATCGGTATACAAGAAGAGGATTTGTATGTGGATATGGTCAATTTCTTACCGAAATACGAATATGATGTATCCAAAAAACTCTTTTCCAAAGCGACTTTCAAGGAAATTCCTATTGGTTTTGAGCTTCAAAAAAATGTACATATCCGCTTCAACGATCCTGCCATCTTGGACGACATCGTGACGGCTGCGGCAAAACAAGAAATCTATGATATTGTGAAAGTAGATTATTTTGTCAATGATCCGCAAGCGATTTATAGCGAATTGCGGGAAGCAGCTATGGATTATGCGAATACGATTAAATCGCAATATTCAGATATAAATCTAGGACTAGATTCTGCCTATATCATCACTGCCGAAAATGCTTGGGTAGCCTATCCGGGCGATCGTTACGAGAGTTATCAAGCGTATAGTTCACAGAAATTATCGAATAAACAGCAAAGTGCTTCAAAAGTAGATAAGATGGATAAGCCCGTTTCGCGCTTCTATGATGCGATAGCTGCCAATGATTATGACATTGTCATCAATCCTGAAATTTTAGAACCAGCCGTGCAGTTTTCTTACAATTTGGTGCTTCGATTCACCTTACAGAAACGCTTGCCTAAAAAGGAAGTACAAGTGCAGAAAGAATTCGTGTTGGTAACACCAGAAGGCGTAGTAAAGAAGTTGAAGATAGAATAGTATTCCTTTGTTGATTTATCAGCTAACGAGAAGTTAGCTGATAAATTGACCACTACTCTTCCTCTTTAGCCACGTTTTTCTGAATTTCCTTATAAAACTTCGCCGATTTTTCACTTAGAATTTCCGCTGGTATTTCGACAACCGCTAAAATATCAAGCAAGCAATTGATGCGTCCTTCGGTATCAAAAAATTTATTGACAATTGCTATTTTTCTATCCTGTACTATCGCATAACCACTCTGAAAATTGCCTTTTTCATAGCGAATAATATAACCCGATTCTTCTAGGATTAATTCTATTTTTTTGAGGGTATGTTTTGTATATTTAAACATCTATAAGGAAGTTTTATTCTTCTAAATTTCGATTTACTAATTTCATCACCACCACTATTGCATTAGGGGTTTCAAAGCTTAT
The DNA here is from genome assembly GCA_937959095.1 of uncultured Saprospiraceae bacterium. Lineage (GTDB taxonomy): Bacteria > Bacteroidota > Bacteroidia > Chitinophagales > Saprospiraceae > JAAUTG01. The sequence goes on along the minus strand of CALGLY010000557.1, from coordinate 1,545 downwards.
TCGTAACTCTTCTGTCAGCATGGGTAGCACGACATCGTACGCGCCAAAGATACGCGTACTCATATTATTCATCAGCACGGTCACACCTTCTTTTTGCTGAATGCGTTCCACGAAATTCACAATCAAAGGCTTATATTCCTCGCTGAGTGGATACATACTTAGTTCCACAGAGATGCCTAGATTATTTTTTTTATCCATTCCAATTCCTTCTTTATGGCTTCTAATTCATAATACTCAAACGCAAAATACTCGGTATATTGCCCTAGTTGATAACGCTGCTTGCGGTACTTCTGTTTGAAAAAAGTCTCCAAAAAAGCCACGCCTTCCAATTCGTATAAGACCTGAATATCAAGTTTTGGAAAATCTTTTAAGTCCTTCCGAATTTCTTGTAGTCGTTCCGAAAGCGTGCGGGAAGTCAGTCCGATTTTGTAAAAGGTATTGTATTCGCCTGTTTTTATTTCTAAAAAATAGACCTTAAAACTATGAAACCACTCCAATTCTTTCTGATAGAGCGCGAGTTTATCGGCAGCTTCGGAGGCTTGTTGCTTTGTGGAATGATACGCCTGTAAGGCAGCCAAATGAGGCGCGAAGGAATTCGGCAGATGCGCCAAATCGGGGAAGGCTTCAAATTCATAGCGTACATAAGCAATCACCTTTTGTGCCTGCATCCGCTGCTTATGCGCTTGCAGATAGGCGACTATATTTTTGATAAGTTGCTTATTTTGACTGTCTTTTTTATTCAGAAAGGTGGTTTGCTTTTCGCGTTTTTGTAAGGCTTGCTGTATGTGTTGGCGTTTTCGTTGAGCGTAGGAAATTAGCTGTAATTGTGTAGGCAACTCTTTCCCTAAACCTAAAAGTGCCGCACTCCCCGCCCCCAAACAACTCTTACCGACATGCGCGAAGTGATGCGCGTTTTGTTTTCCTTTTTTAGCTAATAATTCGGCAGCGCAATAGGGACATTGCAAATCCGTCTGTCCGCTTGGAACTTCGGAAATATGGATGAGCCTGCTTGTTTTTTTGCCGTAAGGAAGTATCATTTTTTAGTGGACATCAATGAATGAATGATTTTTCATTACTACTCGGGTAGCTTGGCGAGAACTTAGTTCTCGCCGAAACGCGTTCTCGAAACTCCGTTTCGCATGTCGATTTTGCCTAAGTACAGTGGGACGAAACAGAGTTTCGAGGACACATTTTGGCTTGAATAGAAATTCAAGCCAAACGCTCCGAGTAGTAATGAATTTTGAAGAAAGCAATGAAATATTGCGTATAGATTCACTCCTTTAAAAGTCCTATCTTCGCCATCCCATTTCAAAGATAAAAAAAGAAACAATGAGCGATACAAAGAGCAAGTATTTTCAGGATTATATGCCGAATAATGTGTGTTTTGGATGCGGTACTGCCAATGAAAAAGGGCTACAAATAAAAAGCTATTGGGAAGGCGAAGAAGCGATTTGCCATTGGTTGCCTGAAACGCATCATCACGGCTGGCCGAATGTGCTGTGTGGTGGCGTATTGGCTACGCTTGTCGATTGTCATTGCATGAAT
>CALGLY010000556.1 GCA_937959095.1 uncultured Saprospiraceae bacterium | reverse complement strand
CTACCGAAGGCATAATTACACTTGTTTTGTCTTTTAAATTTAGTACTTCTTGCACGCTTTTATTCATGCAGCAAATAAAGTCTGCTTTTTGAACGGTCTTTTTTAGCTGGAAAGAAGAATTCCAAAAGAATTGCTTGATGCGCCAAGTTAGTCCATCTTTCCAAGCATATTTTTTAGCGTAAGACTTCAAATATTGCGCTGGAATGCGCGGATGATGTCCAATAGAACCCCACACGAAAGGCTTTCCAAGTTTCCAGAGAAAACTAGGAGTCCAATCGTTGTGGAAGTTCAAGTTGTGGACAATATCAAATTGAAGTTGTTGTTGTTTTAACCATTGTGCTACACCTCTTTGCCACATGAGGTAGTAGAGCATTGCACCGCGCCCGCCTTTTTTCCAAAAGCGCATCCAATAAGGCAAATCGAAGTAGAGAAACGTAATGTTTTCATAGTTCTCTTTCGGATGCTCTTGCATGAATTGCTCTATCTTTGGGCGGTTGTTTTCGCGTGTCACCGCAATCACTTTATGAAAGCGTGCAATTTGACAAACAAAATTCCATCCCATTCCATCTTCCGAACCTTTGTATGGGTTGATGGCGTAGGCGGTGGCTAGGATGCTTTTCATATTATTTAGAAATTACGAAATTGGTTGAGTTGTATTTATATTTACAAGGTGTAAGGCAATATCTATTAGTAAAGTGTTCAATTTATTATCGAATATTGTCTAATTCTATCTTTCAATTTTCGGGCAGGCACGCCGCCTATGATGCTATCGGCAGGAAAGGATTTTGTGACTACTGATCCTGCTGCTATCACGCAACCTGCGCCTACTTCTACGCCATCTAGGATACTTACTTTGCTTCCTATCCAGCAATTTTCGCCTATTTTTATTCCTTTTCTATTCACGCCTTGCTGACGAATAGGAAGCTTGGAATCGGTATAATTATGATTCTCCGGATGACAGCTAAAATACTGCCCTACGATACAATCCTTACCGATTTCCAAGCCGCCAGCACCGCCTAGGTACGCATATTCTCCGATGCCAACATTATCCCCAATCTTTATAAATTTCCCAATATCATTGAAAGAAGTGGAAACAATGACGCGACTATACGCGCCAATGCTTACATTATTTCCGAGCTGGATGCCTTCTGTGCCTAATGCACTCAAGTAAACGACATCGCCTAGTTTCATAAATTTTCCGAACTTGATTTTTGAGGCATTGAAAAAACGCACACCTCTACCAAGTAGTGCCATTTTCGGGTTCTTGAAGCGCAACAGCCATTTTCCACCTCGAATCAAGCTCCATACTTGCTGCCAAATGAATTGCAATAAAGCTGCTGTATTTAGATTTGGGTCGAATTTGAAATTCGGATTTCTTAGTTGTATTATGCTTTGAATTATGCCTTTCATGTTGGTAGCGTTTTAGTCTTATCTTATAGCGCGATGCCTTCTTGTGTCTTTTTGATAATAAAATCAATCGTATTCGATAGCCTAATATTCTCAATTGGGAAGTAGCGTTTTTTACCCCTTTGATTAAGGTCTTCAAAAAGGGCTAAGTATTGCTTTGTGAGTTGCTCTATGGTGTTTTTGTCCAATTCTTGCTTGCGTGCTAGTATCGTTTCAGCATCGGCATAAAGGAAGAAATTGAAATCAGGTTTCATCAAGAAATTATAGCCGAAGCGGGCTAAACCTTTAGGTAGTTGTATATTACTGCGCTTGCTATCGTTGATAAAATCGAAGTAATAACGATCATAAAGTAATACATCGCCCCGCAATACATATTTGCAATAGACATAAAATTGTCCGAATAAATAATCGGTATAATAGTAGGCAAAACGGGCGATAGAACCAATGGAACTTTTGTTTCCACCCTGCCTTGGTAGTGTGTTGGCAGCGTCTTGTTCTGCTTGTGCTTTGCCTTTTGTCCAAGCACTCAATGTAGGCAGAACAGAGGGGCGATGGCGCAATACTACAACGCGTTTCCGCAATCGTTTCTCTAATTCTTGCTGCACATTTGCGATTACAGTTGATTTACCTGCACCATCTACCCCGCTGAATGTAATAATCATCCCTTTTGAAAAAAGTAGCTGTTGGACTGTATCTTTTATGTAATTTATTTGGTTGATAAACCTTGAAAACAAATTGTTACAAGGTGTTTGTTTCAATATTTTTTTAAGTTCTTGAGTTGGGATTTTGTCTTCGTTGAAGTTTTGATTCAGACATTTATCAATAGGATGTTTACATACCGATAAGGCTAAAATATGATGCCTGTATTTTGCTGGAATTGCCTTTTCATTTAAGCCATAAAACAAACCAATGTATTGTGCTAAATCTTTGATATGTACTTGCTGAACGCCGTAGTCGCTTCTCCAAGCACGTTGCAATAGGACTTCTGCATCAAGCATGGTTAAAGTTTTGCGCTGTAGTTTCCAGATAAGATCTAAGCAAAGCAGCTTTCCATCGTTCAAGAAAATATGTAAGCTCGCCATGAAAGACTGTTTCCTTATCACTACTTTTTGTACACTAGCATGCGCTTCCATATATTGAATGATACCTGCCAAATCCTTTTTTTCTATGCAAAGATCAATATCGGAGTATTCGCTCAATTGCTCGGGAGCAATATTCGGGAATTTTATAGCTGCATACGTTTTGTTATGTAGGTAATCGAAGAGGTCCATAATGAGCAGCTTTCTGTACTTGATTTTTTGCTGCAACATATCGCTAAGTGCGGCATTCCAAGTGTGCAATAGCCATTCTATTTGTGGGTGCCATACTTCTTGTTGGCTGTATAAGGCGAGTTGATCGCTGATGTTGATGAATAAGTACCACTTGAAATAATCTTCCCAAGTGCTGCCATCATGTTGTGTCCATTTTGAAAACGCAGCAGGGGTAATCTTAGCTTTTATACATTCCTGTATGTTACCCCAAGTTTTACGCTCTACTAAGATGCCCTGCTGCATGATAAAGTGATAGGCATCAAAGCCTATCGGCATATTATGTCTTGCTAATTCCCAGTCATAGATAGCCAAGCGATCACCTTCCACATACATATTCCAGGGTGTGAAGTCGCCATGTGCTTGAGCTACTTTGATGGGTGTGTCTTTAATATGATTGTGGAGGAGGATAAGCTTCTTCACCATTCCTTTGGGAATGCGACTGTCCTTTAAGTCTAGAAGCTGCATAATACGTTCTCTATTATCGAGCTTTGTTGTTAGTGTCGTTTTAGAATACAATTCATTTAGTGCTGTAAAGTGTGCTTCGGTCAGTGTTGTGCTTCTTTTGTTTTCTCCTGTGATGTCTTCTAGTTGAATAACGTAGGCAGAAAGAGTCTGACAGCACGGAATTCGAAAGCTTTCTACTTTTAAAGCGGTAAGTGTTTCGGTCATCATTGCCTCTTGTGCAATGAGTTGTTGTGCTTTGCGAGTAGTTGCTATTTTCAAAAACCGACTGCCAGACGCATCATTTTGGTAAAACAATGCCTTTTTGTTAGGACCTGTAGTCCCCATAAACAATGCCCAATTATTCTGAAAAAGATCAACAATAGGCTTGCCAGCAGTGTCCATATACAGTTGTGTGCCTTTAAAAATAATACGCTGCAAGCCTAAGAAAAAAACGATTTTAACTAGTGTGGCAAAAAGTCGAGATTTTAAACTTGAAACATTATAAAATCTCAAAAAGTAGGGCTTCGGTGCATTAGCAGGACAAATCCAACGCGGCGTACCATCTGGATTATTGATGACAATAATTTTTAATGCTTTCCCCGTTGTTGTCGCTGCCGTATTGTAACCTAAACTTTCCAATACGCTTTCCATATACATACCTTTTTGCTCACTTTTCATAATACATGCTTTTCAATAACTTTTCATAAATACGTGTCTTCCTTTTTTACTAATTGTGCTTTTCAATTGCTTTTCAAAATACGTGCCTTTTTATTCTTAGTACTAATTGTGCTTTTCAATTGCTTTTCAAAATACATGCCTTTTTGCTTTCAGTACTAATCATGCTTTTCAATTGCTTTTCAAAATACATGCCTTTTTACTCTTAGTACTAATTGTGCTTTTCAATTGCTTTTCAAAATACATGCCTTTTTGCTTTCAGTACTAATCATGCTTTTCAATAACTTTCCAAAATACATGCCTTTTTATTCGCTTTCGATATGCATGCTTTCTACTTTATAGTATTGCAAATAGGTTGCCAAAAAACATAAAAGGCTGATAGTCAGTAGTTTGAATTACGTGCCAACTTTTTTATTTCCTACTGCTGTATTGCTATTCCATCTGGTGGAAAATGGAATGATTATTAGGAGAACAAAAGTTCAGGTCGTCTTTTCTTTAAATGGATACGTTGCTTAGGTGTGAGGATAGTGTGTGGGCGAAAACAGATGTAAAATAGAATGAGTTGATAGAATAAAATACCATAATTTGATTCGCCAAAGATGCCGAATTCAGTGAGGGAATTGATAATAAGAGGAATGAGTAGGCTTAGTAAGACAAGTCGTTTGGCGGGAGTTTCTTTAAAGATGCCTTTGAAGGTAAACAGTAACTGAAAAATGATAAGGGTGAGTCCCACGAATCCCAGATTCATAAGTACTTGAATAAAGGTATTGTGCGTCATCTGACCAGGATAGGTGTGGCGGCCTTGAAAATAATCTTTATACGCAATTCGCATAAAACCAAAGCCTAGCCAAGGTTCGCGTGGCAAACCTTCATTGATTAGGGCTTTCC
>CALGLY010000555.1 GCA_937959095.1 uncultured Saprospiraceae bacterium | reverse complement strand
GCAAAGAAATTTCTGTTACAGTGTATTAAGTGGGTTTCTCAATTACTGCAATCCGTTATAATCAGACAAGTTTAAACATGAAAAAACTACTACTTTCCTTACTATTAGTGCTTCCATTACTTTTAGAAGCGCAAACAACATTCACCTATAACTATGCTGGTACTACGAGAAGCTATATTCTCTATATGCCTGCGGGCTTACCAGCTGATGCACCTTTAATATTTGTATTACATGGTTATACGGGTACTGCAACTCAAATGATGACCAGTAGCGCCTTTAATACAGTAGCTGATGCAAATAACTTTGCAGTAGTCTACCCACAGGGCTTAGGCGACTTTCTTGGAACGCCTCATTGGAATGCAGAATTGACGATAAGCTCAGTGGATGATGTGGGATTTCTCACTTCATTAGCGCAATATTTACAAATACAGCATAATCTAAGCGAAGAGTGCACTTATTCCTGTGGTATGTCGAACGGTGGTTTTATGAGTTATACGCTTGCTTGTCAGCGACCAGATGTTTTCAGAGCGATTGCTTCTGTAACAGGAACAATGAGTGGCGCGACTTGGAATAATTGTAATCCATCAACTCCTGTACCTGTCTTTCAGATTGTAGGACTTGATGACACTACGGTGCCTGTAGATGGCAGTATGACGACCTTCGGTGGCTGGGGTGGCGCACCCGATGCTGTGACAGTAAATAACTACTGGAAAACGCTCAATATGTGTACCACTACCACCGTGACTACGCTCTCGCCTGTATTAGATGCAGTGTATCACACAGGGGGAATAAATGGGAATGAGGTTTGGTTTTATCCTATCGAAAATTGGGGACACACTTGGCCTGGCCCAAGCACACAAGCCACTGTAGGTATTAATGCTGCGGATGAAATTTGGACTTTTTTTAGTAGTCATTGTGCTAGACAAGGTGGCGTTGTTTTATCGGCAAAGGTTATCCTGCAAGGTTGTTATGATGCTGGCACGGGCTTAATGAACGATGATCTTCGCACGACTGTGTTAGCTACAAGTGAACCTTATTCTGCAACACTTTTAGCAGGAGATTTAGCACTTCTACAAAATCCAGGGGTAGGTTTAGGAACTGGCGTAACACTAACAACTGGTGCAGATGCTGTAGTAGATTGGGTTCTAGTAGAATTAAGAGATCCCACTACACCTACTACCATTTTAGCTTCTCGTGTAGCCTTGCTACAACGTGATGGCGACGTGATGGATGTAGATAATATAGCACCTCTTTTATTCAATGGTATTTCGGCAGGAAATTATCATGTCGTTATCAAGCATCGAAATCACTTAGGTGTGATGACTCAAACTCCGTTTAGCTTCAATTAGGTTATTCAATGAGTGAGTGAATATATCATATAATTATCACTCACTCATTGCTTACTACTTCCCTTTCACATACTTATCCAACCAATTCGTGGTTTCCCAAAGCATATGTAAGACCGATTCCTTTGCTCGATAATCATGACTTTCATGCGGCAGCATCACGAGACGTGTAGTTGTGCCATGTCCTTTTAGGGCATTGAATAGCCGCTCACTTTGCATTGGGTACGTCCCTGCATTATTATCGGCTTCACCATGAATAAGCAGTAATGGATCCTTTATCTTATCTGCATGCACGAAAGGAGACATCTGCATATAGACCTCTGGTACTTCCCAAAAAGTGCGTTCTTCCGATTGAAAACCAAAAGGCGTGAGGGTTCGATTATAAGCGCCACTTCGTGCGATACCTGCGGCAAACAAATCGGTATGTGCTAATAAATTTGCCGTCATAAACGCACCATAGGAGTGTCCACCTACCGCAATTCGTTTCCGATCTGCTACGCCCATTTCTACTAAGGTATCAATAGCCGCCTTTGCACTCATTTGAAGTTGTGGAATGAAAGTCTCATTCGGCTCTTCATCGCCTTCTCCTACGATTGGCATTCCAAAATCATCAAATACCGCATAGCCTTGCGTCACCCAAAACAAGGGCGCACTCCATCGCAAGTGCATAAACTCATAGGGCGAACGCTTGACCTGACTCGCGGTATCTTTACTTTTATATTCCTTGGGGTAAGCCCACATAAAGACAGGCAATTCGCCATCTCGTTCTTTATCATAGTCCGCAGGCAGGTAGAGCGTCCCCGTTAGTTCTATACCATCCTCTCGCCGATAACGAACCAACTCTCGTTGTACATTCTTCAAGACTTCATAAGGATGTTCAAAGAAAGTAATTGCTTTTTCTTTATGGGTTAAAATATTTTTCAAATAGTAGTTCGGCGGCTCCTGTTTCGATTCTTTTCGAGAAATAACTATACCTTTCTTAGGGTCTAAAATAAGTAGTGGATGCTCATAAAAAGGAGCTTCGGACTGCCACAGCCGTTTTGTCTCTTTCGTATCAAGTCTATATTCATCCAGAAATGGCCGGTTGCCCTCTGGCGATGCTCCATTTCCACGCAGATAAAGCGTTTGCCCATCATCGCGCATCATCAAAACCAGTCGCCCATAAGCATTGCGTTCTTGCTCGAAGCCACCAGGGTCATTATAGGCATCTTCCCAAGAGCGTTCAAAGAGCGTAGTCATTTCCGCTTTTGGATGCTTTGGTTGCCAGATACTCGTAATCATTTTGCGATTGTGCCACCACCACTCTGCACTTATTGCTAAGTTATCATTGCCCCAATTCGTGCCACCGTAGCGCAACTGAAATTTCGGGCCAGTTTGAGGTTTTGAAGTAAAGGGAGCTTTCCAGAAATAAAGCTGATCTCTATACTTCACTTCTATCTTAGGATCACCTTGATCTAGGGCTTCTACCCAATACAGAGTCGAAGGCAAATCGGGTCGCCAGTTGATATTTCGTGGCCCTTGCCGCACTGCCCCGAATCCTTGCGGAATATTTTCTGCCATCGGGATACTAGCAATCTTTTTGAGCAATTTGCCGCAGCGTTCATACACTAAGGTCTCAAAAGGAAAGCGACTATAAGGTACATTGTAAGAAAAAGGCTCTTTTACTTTAGAGACTAAAAAATATTTTCCGTCTGGTGAAGTCGTGAAACCATTGATGATGCCTTCTATATGCAATGCTCGCTGCTGCTTCGTATCAAGGTCTAGTATATATAATTCGGAAGAACTATAATAAGTGAAGAGTTGTTCATCGAAATCATTTCGCAATAAATCCTGATAGGTACGTAGTACTGCTCGTGTCCCCTCATTCGTTTGTATTACAGGACCTTTGGGTACATTCGGAGCTTTCATCACGCGGCCTCTATCTTGCCGAATCGTTTTATAAATCAGTGTTTTGCTATCCGAAAACCATTTATACGGAAACATACCCATTGCATCATTCAGAATGGGAGGAGTCAATTGAGTAGTCTGTAGGGTTGCCACATCTATTACCCACAATTCAATACCTCGTGCGCGGGTGTGCGTAAAGGCAATCATAGAACTGTCAGGCGACCAACTTACATTTTCGATACGTGCTTTTCGAGGCAAGCCTTTTATAGAAGATTTTTTTCCTTTAGTAAGTTGCCGCAGCCATAAACCAGAGTAATGAGCAGAACGACTTGCCCCATTCGTTTTAGGGTTGATACGAATACCCGCCAAACGTAACTCCTTTTGTGCCACTTGCTCAATAGAAGGGAAGTTTGGACGTTCCAAAAACAAAAGCCACTTGGCATTGGGACTAAGCCGCAAGCCAGGTGTAGAAGGCGTATTAATTAAGTCAGCAATTACTTTAGATGGCGTTTGGTAAACGGCATCTTGCTGCGCTTTTTTTAGAAGCACCATAAATATGTTATAACAATCGCCACAATAGGCTTAGAGCATGTTGGGGCTTTTCTTTCCTGAAAACCAATATCTTACGAACCCGCCTGAATGGAACGGGCAGACTTGACTGTATAAAAAATAAGCAACATATCCAGACCTGTCTGCCGACAAAGGCAGGTAAGCTGTTCATTTTTCATTTTGTCAAAACGGTAAGCTATTGATTTTCAGTTCGTAAAAATTTCCAACAAGCTCTTAGGCAACGTACAAGAATAAATTAGATATTTTATATTTGTATGTTGTAAGTCTATTCATCCCATTCTTTACAACTTTAAAAACAACAAAAATTGTCAAAGAATTAATTCTTCTTAGATGACTACGCCACCAGAGAAATTATTTTAGGAACAGGCAACACTCCTTTAAGTATGTAGAGATCTCGTAATATCCATACACTTAAATTACTACAAGCTAGGTAGATGCTTACACTATCCAATAAAGGGAAGAGATGAAGGATAAATAGAACCCATTGCTAAATGGACATTCACCCGAGTTTTTGCAAAACATTAGTTATCGTTGCTAATCTTTAAATTAGGAAGGATAACGACGACTATGGTCTATTATGCTTTTTCATATTGCCTATATTGTAGTAATAAAAGATATATTTTAAAAT
>CALGLY010000554.1 GCA_937959095.1 uncultured Saprospiraceae bacterium | reverse complement strand
CCAACCTGGCGCGAAACCATATCCATATCTTGATCGGGATATTGAATAACGGCTATAGGTTCTTGTGTGTCTGCATTCACAAGTGCGGCCTTTATCGTGGAGCTTCCTATGTCATATCCTAATAAATACATTTACCTTTATTGAAATTGGCTTTATGCCAAGTTTGTGGGACGAACTTAACTCAAAATATTGGGTTTATTACTTCATTTATACGCCAATAAATATATATATTATTTATGCATAAGTTATTTGTTAGTTTAATCAAGGACAATACTCAATCGTTCATTCTTCCCTAGGATTATGTCGTTTTTATGTCATTTCGCATCCCTTTTATTTGGTATACACACCACTTACAAGAAAAAAAAACATCAATATAGTAGACTAATAATGAATTTTATTTGGGTTTTCATAACAGAAAGTTATATTTGTTGCTGATGGCGCATATGGGTATAAAATTATATACCAAATTGTGTCATGTCAGGAGTATTCCGACCACAAATGTAAACGCTAAAAAATTATAAATCAATAAATTAGTTGTTCCAGTGTACTACTGTAATAAGCTTTTTTAGTTTTAATTGTATCAAATTCAGTTTTTTAAAATAAATGATTTTTTCATTGGGAAACATTAGAAAAACCTTTCTTATTATGCGAAAATTTATTACGCTACTATTATTGTTCGGTCTGTTTAGCTTTGCTGTTCCACAGCATACTTATGCACAGGGTTCAGACAATACCGAAGTAGCTGCTGACGAAGCAGGCGGTCTGCAAATTCTTAAAAAGTACTTCATCCAGGGAGACTGGCGCTTTATGAGCCTAGTATTAGTCTGTTTGATTTTAGGACTAGCATTCTGTATTGAGCGCATCATCACATTGAATGTTGCGAGTACCAACACTACGAAGTTGTTGGCAAAAATTGATGACCACCTCAAGTCGGGTGACAAGGCAGGTGCCATGGAAGTTGCACGAGCAACACCGGGTCCCACCGCGAGTATTCTCTATGAAGGAATGAAGAACGCAGAAGACGGCCCAGAAGCTGTTGAACGTGCTATCGCCTCTTATGGAAGTGTACAGATGGGCTTATTGGAAAAAGGCTTGGTTTGGATTTCACTCTTTATCGCCATTGCACCGATGCTTGGTTTCATGGGTACGGTAATTGGTATGATTCAAGCCTTCGACCGTATTGAGGCAGTAGGTGATCTTTCTCCATCTGTTGTGGCGGGTGGTATCAAGGTAGCCCTATTGACTACAGTATTTGGTCTTATCGTGGCTATTATCCTTCAAATTTTTTACAATTATATCGTATCTAAGATGGATAGCATTGTCAATAAGATGGAAGATGCATCTGTTACTTTAGTGGATATGTTGGCTACAAATAATGTATTCAGAAAATAATCGAATTCTGATTTATTAATGGTGAAAAAGCTGAAATACTGGCTTTTACACTTTTATCAAACTAGTTAAAAACTATACCATGTATAAATTTTTAGCAAAAAATGGTCAGACGATTGCTTTTGGAATTGGTGTATTGATTGCTATCCTATTTTTAGGAAGCGTCTTTTCAGGCTTAGAGGAGTTTAATGCTCAAGCTGATGAAGATCGATTCACTACAGGCATTTTTGATTTGGGCATTATGGCGGCTATCGCTTTAACCATTTTATGTGGAATCGCGGCTGTTTTATTTGGGCTTATGCAAATGTTAGGTGACCTGAAAGGTTCTATAAAGGGACTCTTAGGCATTGTTGCATTAATAGCTATTTTCTTTATTGCTTACTCGATGGCTGCTCCAGCAGCAGACGGGACTGCTTTGGCAGGCGTAGAAGAACAATTTGAAGTTACAGCAGGGCAAAGTAAGTTCATTAGTGCTGCTATCTTTTCAGCAGCAGCAATGGCAGCTTTGGCAGCAGGATCATTTGTGATTTCTGAAATCGTAAGTTTCTTTAAATAAGATATTCATTGGCACTTAGTTATTGCTACCAAGCAATAGCTAAGTACTCAAATTAACTCAATATTATGGCAAAAAAGAGTTCAAGAGAGCGGATGTCCAATGAAATCAATGCAGGCTCTATGGCCGACATTGCATTCCTGCTCTTAATCTTCTTCCTCGTAACGACAACCATCGTGGAGGATAAGGGGATTACAGTAAAGCTTCCGCCATGGTCAGAAGAAGAGCCAGATGTCACGAAGCTGAAAAAGCGGAATGTATTTTCTGTGCTTGTAAATGCGGATAATCAGCTGCTCGTACGCGGTGAACCTACTGACGTAGGCGATCTGAAAGATCGTGCGAAGGATTTCATTACAAATCCTTTAAATCGTGAAGATCTAGCAGAGAAGCCGACCAAAGCAATTATCTCGCTTAAGAACGATCGAGGTACAAAATATGGCGTTTATTTAGAAGTATATAATGAACTGAAAGCTGCTTACGAGGAGCTTTGGGACGAATTAGCCCAACGAAGATTTCAGACCGACTATACGGATAAAATGCCTATTTCTCAGAAGCGATCTATTCGTTCTGAAATTCCGTTTGTAATATCGGAAGCAGAACCTACTTCTTTCGGCGAAGAATAAAATCGAAGAATTGCCAATTGAATGTGAGAAACTTATTTCTTCATAAAAACATTCAATTATGGCAAAATCAACTGCTAGGCAACGGCTTAGAAATGAAATTAATGCAGGCTCTATGGCTGATATAGCCTTTCTGCTATTGATTTTCTTCTTAGTGACAACTACTATTGTAGAAGACACTGGAGTGCAAGTAAAATTGCCTCCTTGGACTCCCGATGATACTTCTATCATAATGAGTTCTAGAAATGTCTTCTCTGTATTAGTTAATGCTGATGACGAATTGCTTGTGCGAGGCAATGCTATTTCAGTAGATGAGTTGAAGGATTATGCAAAAGAATTTATTGCTAATCCGACAGCGAATCCTGAATTTGCAAAAAAGCCTACCAATGCAATTATTTCATTGCAAAATGACCGAGCCACTTCCTACAATCAGTATTTGGCTGTTTATAATGAACTTAAAGCAGCTTATAATGAATTGTGGGATGAATCCGCTCAACGGAACTATGGCATCTCCTATTCAGAGGATATGCCAATAGCAATGAAAAAAGCAATTCGCGCGGAAATACCGTTAGTTATTTCGGAAGCTGACCCGTTTCAGTACAATGAACACTAACGAAAATCGAAAAACTGCCGTTTTTTTTTAAAACGTATTGGCTTCTTGCCAATTAATAGCTTTTAATATGGCATTTACAAAAAAAAGAGGTAATACTTCGCCAGAGGTTTCTACCGCATCGCTGCCAGATATTATCTTCATGTTGTTATTCTTCTTCATGGTGACAACAGTATTGCGCGATGCAGAACTAAAGGTGAAAGTACAAACGCCTAAAGTGACAGAGCTGACTAAGTTGGAAGAAAAATCCTTGGTAAATTACCTATATATTGGTCGCCCATTGGAGCGTTATCATGATTTATATGGGACAAAGCCACGCCTTCAATTAGGCGATAAGTTTTCTTCAGTAAAAGATATTCCACTTTTCTTAGAGAAGCATAAAATTAAAGTTCCTGAAAATCGTCATGGACAAATTACTTCCTCTCTTCGCGTAGATGGCGATGTAACGATGGGAGTGGTTCAGGATGTGAAGACGGAACTACGAAAGTCCAATCAGTTGAAGGTAAACTATTCTGCGAAGAAACGTGAGGATTAATGTTTATCAGTTAACATCATTTTTTGGATGAAAAAGCGGTGAAACCTTCGGTTTTACCGCTTTTTGTGTTTAGGCTTTTCTAGTACTTCAATCGATAAAGTTGATAATTGTTTATGAGGTGATGTACTAGCAGCCATTTCTTAACTCTTTTTAGCTCTGTAATAGTTTGGTCATATTAGCTTCACTGCTTATTTTTACAACTTCTTAAAATTGTTTTTTAAACAACAAACCATTATGAAGCAAATTTTCTTACTAATGTTGATGGCAGTAGTTAGTATACCTGCCTTTGCCATTGGCACAACCGCACAAAATGACTGGGCGCAAAATGTAGAAGGTATCGCAGGACTTACTGCGGATTTACCAAATATGAATCTGGAAGCCTTTCTAGATCTTACGCCGAACAAGTACCGTGAAATTACAGGTGAAAAACTAGGAATTAAGCGCACCTTGCAGCTAAAAGCAGCACAACGCGTAGTGAAAAAGCACGCTAAAGGTGGTGATAGTGATATTCCGAAAGGATTATACATTGTGGGGGCTATATTTGGTTTTGCTTGGATATTGATGGGAGTAATGGACGATTGGTCTGGCGACAATTGGTGGGTAACACTTTTATTGTATTGTGCCTGTGGTTTACCAGGAGTTATTTACTCTTTAATTAAGATGAAAGATTATTATTAATTCTTTTTTAAAACAAGTTCGACTTTACCAACTACTAAAGTCGGACTTGTTTGTATTTATACCCTTTATACATGACAAACGAAAACAAAATCTTCCCTTTACTTTGGCTCATCGGCTTAGTTTTAGTTCCTATTGTATTATGGATATTACCGGCTAGTTTTTTCAACGAAGGGCAAGCTACCTGCCTATCACGTATTTTTTTTGATGTAGAATGCTTTTTCTGTGGCATCACACGTGCAGTGATGCACTTTCATCACTTTGAATTTGAAGAAGCTATCTACTACAATATGCTAGTTGTCTTAGTTTATCCTGCTTTAGTTGGTCTTTGGTGTCTTTGGACTTACCAAAGCTACAAAAAACTCCGTCAGCCAGCAGTTGCATAGCAGCTTTTCGCTATATTTGTTATGTAAATCTATACAATATGAAATATAGCTATATCCTGTTATTGTTCTTTAGTATTCCTTGTTTTCTAATTGCACAAATAGAACAAACGCCTCGCCCATGTGCCAACACAGAAGGCCGCTCGGATTGGCTAAAAGCTTACCAAAAGAATCCAAACCACTACGAAAAAGGAGCAGATTCCACCATTCTTTATGTTCCGCTTAGTCTTCATAATGTAGGCACAGATGTAGGATCTGGCTATTTCAAAAACAGAAGTCTTGTAGATGCGCTTTGCACACTCAATAAAGATTTCGAGCAAGCAAACATTCAATTTTTTGTAGAAGGCCCTATCAGAACGATTGATAACACCTCTTATAATATCCATGAAACAGTGTTAGATGGAGCTGAGATGATGTTTGCCGAAAATATTCCAAATACCCTCAACTGCTACATCGTTGCAGACCCTGCTGGGGCTTGTGGCTATAACTTACCCTATGCTGGCATTGCATTAAAGAAGAGTTGTGCCGACCCGAATGACCACACTTGGGCGCATGAAGTAGGACATGCTTTCAAACTGCCACATCCATTCTTAGGTTGGGAAGGTGGTGTAAGTTATGATGATTCTATTGAGCATGATTACAATGATGCTGCACCCACTAAAGTACTCATAGACTATACTTATTTTAAAGATACCCTCATCATGGATACGCTCATTATTGATACCGTTTGGGTAGAACTCGCAGAGCGTAGCAATTGCCATTTTGCGGCAGATGGTTTTTGTGATACAGCAGCAGATTATTTACATAATCGTTGGCAATGTAATGCGAATGGCGAAAGCACAAGACAACAAACCGACCCGACTGGTACTCGATTTGTTTCGGATGCCAGCCTGATTATGTCCTATTCTTCGGATGATTGTGCCACACGTTTCTCGGAGGAACAAATAGCAGCAATGCGGGCGAATCTATTCGATGAAAAGCCTGAATTGTTATATAATCAAACGCCCTTAGTTGCTATAGAAGAATCACCTATTACCGTGTTTAGTCCTTTTGAAGGAGAAATCACGCCAGCCGAAAGCACTTATTTTGAGTGGAAAGGCGTACCGAATGCCACGCATTATGTTTTTGAATTAAGTCGGATTGCTGCCTTCTCGGTACTTCATCTGGATACTATAGTGGAAGGCACAAGCCTTGAGGTGACCGATCTTTTAAATGAAAAAAATTACTACTGGCGTATTCGCCCGTTTAATACACATTACTTCTGTACGAGTCTTTCGGAGCGTTTTGCATTCAAAACAGGAACAGTGAGTAGTACGCAAGAGTTGGATGCTTTGGAAGTACAAATCTATCCAAGTCTATTGCAATCAGATGGTATTTTGACGATTGCGTTCAATGATGAAACGACACAAGCTAGGCAAGCGACAATTTATAATATAAATGGAGAGTCTGTACAAACACAGAGGTTTGTATGCAAAAATCAATTCCAAATGCCCTTGAATAATTTAGAAAAGGGAATTTATTTCGTACAGCTTCAAAGTGAAAAAGGCAGTAGAACGGAGCGGGTAGTGGTGTATTGAGTGTGTCTTATTTTTCAAATTGCTGATACAATTCCACCAATTGCCGCGTCACTCGTGCTGCATCAAAACATTGTAGATGCTGCT
This sequence comes from uncultured Saprospiraceae bacterium, assembly GCA_937959095.1. GTDB lineage: Bacteria > Bacteroidota > Bacteroidia > Chitinophagales > Saprospiraceae > JAAUTG01. Next base: position 1,043 of record CALGLY010000554.1, on the reverse strand, counting down.
GTCCTTCTCGAATGAGTGCTGTTCGGAGGGCCGTATTCGTCAATAATTTTTCAATACCAATAGCTATTTGTTCCGCTCCTTGTGGCTCGATATAATACGCACCTTTTCCACCTGCTTCGGGTAGAGATGAGCACGTGCTAGTGATGACAGGCGTTCGTGCATATAAAGCTTCAATCACAGGAATTCCAAAACCTTCATAGACCGAAGGATACAAAAATACAACAGCTTGCTGATAGAGCGCAGGCAAATCTTGATAACTTACTTTTGGGAAATAGACGCGCTTTTCTAAGCCATTTGTAGTTATAAATTCTAATACTTCTTGCTTGTACTTTTTTCCATCACCGACCACTACGAGTGGCAAACGCAAATCAGGAGGTAATAAGGAAAGTGCCTTTACAATTTCCAACAATTTTTTTCTAGGAATGATAGAACCCACATAGAGTAAAAACTCCGAAGGCAATCCATATTTCTGTAGGCATTCAAGGACATTTTTTTTAGGGATTTGCTGTTTAAATTGTTCGCCACAAGTCTGATAAATGACATGGATTTTTTCAGGAGAAATTGCATAAAATTCTATAATATCTTGCTTGGTACTTTCACTAATTGCTATGATAGCATCGGCGTTCTGACAAGCATATCGAAATTTCCAATCATACAGTTGCCTATCCAAAAAAGGAAAATAATGCGGATACCGTTTGAAAATAAGATCGTGGATAGTAACGATACTAGGAATACGAGTCTGCTGTATACCTACAGGAATTTCGTGGCTAAGTCCATGGAATAATTGGATTCCATCTTGTTTCAAATCTCGCTTAATGCCATAGCTACGCCAAAGACTAGTCGGCTTGCTGCTTGCGGTATGTATTTGTATATTCGGATGTTTTAAAAAGAATTCGGTTTCAGGGTGCTGCTTCAGCTTAGGAGTATAGAGATGAATAGGAATATCAGGATGAAAACGATTCAGATTTCGGACAAGGGTACGGCTATAATTGCCCAAGCCTGTGAAGTTGTGGAAGAGTCGTTTGGCATCGAAGGCAATGTGC
>CALGLY010000553.1 GCA_937959095.1 uncultured Saprospiraceae bacterium | reverse complement strand
CTAAAATAGATTTTATTTTTGAGAGTTGCCTAAAATTTAAGTTTATAATTAGCACGCTCACTGGAGATAAATAACCCCTACAAGTTAATACTTTAGACGTGGAAAATAGTTGCTTTTTCTTCTTTTTTAAAAAAAATTATTATTTTGCGAATCTACTTACCTGCCTAATAATAAACTACTCATCAAGTGAGGTATGAGATATTTCATAATGTTATATTATGATGAGATTGCTTGTGCCTAAAACTCATCATAATAATGAAATGCACTCTAACCCATGTTTTGCTCTATTGGTTATTATTTTGCTTTTCAAATAGCCTAATTGCTCAAGTGGCAGGCTCGATGCCTAATGATACCCTTTTTATTTGTGATTATTCAGGTACGCTTCGAGTAGAAAATAATAATAATGATTCACTTCGAATGGGCGATGCTCTTAATTATATTATCGAGAGTGGGACTGATGAAAACAACTTTTTTGTTTCTATAGATGGTTTTTTTTTATGGGAAGAGCTTATAGATACTCTTGATTTTAGTACTAATTATTGCGATGAATTTTTCATATATGCTGTAGCAGGAGAAGCAGATACTTCGGGATATGTAATAAACATAGATGTAGGAGCCTCTAAAACCAATAAACAGCTATTAGTTACTTTTGGTTTAGGTGTGCCTATTGATGAATCCCCGTCGTCAGAATCAGAGATTACTCTAGAAGTAGGGAATGGAGAAATACTAATTTCCTCGCCTTGTGAAGAAGAAGGGGATAGTGCTGGTACAAGTTGCAATTACAACTTTCCTAGTGTGGGGGAGGGGAGTAGCAAATTGGTAAGTATAGATACGATTTTTCCGACTTGGTATGTAATAGAAGAAGATTCAACAGCACTGCGAGTACAAGGCGATACCATTTTTAGACATATCTTAAACCCTACTAATCCTGATACCTCGAATGGAATAGTGCATATTGATACCATTATTATTACTCCTATTGAAGACCAAAATACTAGTATTCGATTACAGAATGCGAATAATTTGATAGCCGCCTCTTCTTTCTATCTTGATTTTCAGCATTTCAATGTTATTTATAATTTCCGAATAGATGAAGGTGAAGCGGAAGAAACGTGTGGAATAACCTCTGGTATTCAATGCAGCAATGGAGGAATATTAGTGAATATAATCTATCCCTCTGATTGTAGTCCACCAGTGTCTATTGGTTTCGATACGATACCTTTACTTTGTGAGGAAGAATTAATAGAATTGTCGGCAAGAGAAATAGAAGGGGCAACATATTCTTGGAATACTGGCGATACTGCTCGAAGTATTATGGTGAGTACGGGCTATTATGAAGTGACGATTACAAAGGGGAATTGCGTTCTATTTATTCAAAGTGATAATATTCAGCCAGGTGCTGCACCAGCCTATAGTAGTATCAAAAAAAGTTGTAATTCTGAAGATGCAACCTATCAAGTGAAATTGCGCTTATACCAATCTACTATAGATGTAAACTCTATTTCTAGAGGGCGACTTGAACAAGGAGTGGATAATTACAGTGTTAGCATTGTAGATATTCCAATAACCGAAATCCTCTATTTTTCATTGAAACATGAGATTTCAAAATGCAGAATGGAATATATGGTTGTTCCACCTCCCGATTGTGTGTCGCCTATAGGATTGCGGGCTTGCACGGAGAAAGATTCGATAGTAGCTATACCTAACGATCCTTCTTCTATGACGATAGATTGGTATGCAAGCCCTACAGGAGATGATTTACTGAAAGAAGGACAGTTCGATTTTTCTCCGCTAGTCCGTGGTATATATTATGCTCAAGCACGCTACTTTGAATCAGGTTTTGTAGTGGAGGAACGGACTCCTGTTGTTTTTGGAGTGGATGCTCCGACGCTTAATATTATTCGTGAAAAAGTTTCGCATTGTGAGCAAGCAGAAGGGGAGATAGACTTGGAATTAGAAGGCTCATATCCGCCTTATGAAGTAATTTGGGAGAATAATATTATTACTAATAATAGAACCCAACTTGGAGTAGATTACTACCCGATTACAATAAAAGATAGTTTAGAGTGCTTATATTTGGATACGATTCAAATAAAAAATGATCCTGATTTATGCGATGAAATTTATATACCCTCGACTTTTTCACCGAATGGTGATAACCAAAATGATACTTTCAAGATTGGTTTACCTTATGATTTTGCTAAAGTCATACAGGTTAAAATATTTGATCAACATGGACGGTTTTTATTTGAAAGTCAAGATAATATGCCTGGTAATGGTATTTTATTAGATGCTTGGGATGGCACTTTTCGAGGAAAACCCCTTGGGCAGGGGATATATATGTATGTTGTAGAAATAACACGCCCTGCTGGACGAAGGATTATTTTGGAAGGAGAGGTTAATTTAGTAAGATAGGAAGTTCGATTTCCTGCCTAAAACTACAAAAGCCCATCCCGCAAAGGATAGGCTTTTGTTTTTATAGAGAAGAGAAGGAAAAATCCTTCACTTATATATCTTTACTTGTCGCTCTAGCAGCAGCTCTTGAGAAGCTCTTCTTCTTGTCTACTTTCTTCGGAGTCAAATCACCTGTCAAGTCAGACATGATAGGCGTTGCTACGAATACCGAAGAGTATGTACCCACTAGGATACCTACTAGCAAGGCAAATGCGAAGCCTTTGATACTCGCACCACCAAATAGGAACAAGATAAATACTACTAAGAAAGTTGTCAAAGAGGTAATAACGGTACGACTAATCGTACTATTGATTGCCATATTGATAACTTCTTCTTTCGAGCGATTGGTGTACGTATTCATGAATTCACGAATACGGTCAAATACAACCACTGTATCATTAATAGAGTAACCGATAACCGTCAGTACTGCCGCGATGAAGGCTTGATCTACTTCTAAAGAGAAAGGCAAAATACCATGCCCAATAGAGAAGATAGCCAAAACGACTAAAACATCATGGAATAAGGCAGATACCGCACCTACACTATAAGCAGGCTTAGAGAATCGGATGAAGATATAGAGGAAAATCGCTAAGAGTGCAAAAATAGAAGAGTAGAAGGCACTTGTACGAATATCATCGGCGATGATTGGTCCTACTTTCGTAGAACTTGTTACGTGAGTTCCTGTCCCATCTGGCTTTGCAAAATTACTTAGAACCAAATTGCCACCTGCTACTTCATTTACACCTTCATGGAGTTTTGCCATTACTTGGTTCGCTACGTCATCTCCTGTTTCATCTACCAAATAATCTGTTACTACATTAAAGGTATTCGCAATATCTACTGCCTTCACGGTTGGTGTAGAACCAAAAGTAGTAGTCAGCGCAGTACGTAGGTCTTCTGTATTGATATTTGCACTTTCTTCAAATTGGATATTGTAAGAGTAACCTCCTTTGAAATCAACACCTAGGTCGAAACCACGTGTGAACATAGAAACTAATCCTAATAGAATGATAGTCGCAGAAATACCATATGCAATCTTGCGCTTACCCAACCAATCTATATTTAGACTAGAAAAAGCATCTTTAGAAATACCTGTAGAGAAGCTCATGTCACGATCTTTACTCAACCAAGAGTCAATAATCAATCGACCAACCAATACGGCTGTGAAGAGTGATGAAAGCACACCGATGATTAAGATAACCGCAAACCCTTTGATTGGTCCAAGCCCGAAATAAGCTAGGATGATTGCAGTCAAAATCGTGGTAACGTTGGCATCTATGATGGCAGAATAGGAATTCTGGAAACCATCATTCACTGCGAGACGAAGGGATTTGCCTTCACGCAATTCCTCTCGAATACGTTCGTAGATGATTACGTTGGCATCTACCGCCATACCAATAGTAAGGATGATACCCGCAATACCAGGCAGTGTAAGTACTGTACCGATAGAAGCCAATGCACCGAAAATGAAAAATAGATTCAAGAATAATGCAATGATAGATACGATACCACCACCTCCGTAGTAGAGCATCATAAATACTAATACCAAAGCAAAACCTATAACTAAGGACATGATACTTCGGCGAATATTTTCAGCCCCTAAAGAAGGACCTACTAATGATTCTTGTATACTTTGTGTACGCGTAGGTAACTTACCTACTTGTAGAATATTCGCTAAATCTTTTGATTCTTGTGTAGAGAAATTACCAGAGATAGAAGAACGACCTCCTGTAATTGCACCATTTCGTACACCAGGTGCAGAAACTACTTCATCATCTAGTATAATCGCGATTTCACGACCACCACCATCGAAGGCTTCTTTGGTCATCTTTGCCCATATCTTAGCTCCTGTCTGATCCATGTTTAAGGAAACAGCCATTTCACCCGTGTTCGGGTCAGGTTGCGCGCTTGCGTCTATGATATGTTCGCCTTCTAGTGGCGCTTTTTTA
>CALGLY010000552.1 GCA_937959095.1 uncultured Saprospiraceae bacterium | reverse complement strand
TATGCGACTATCACGTACTGAAAGTAGGTAACTCACACAACCTCCTCTACTCCCACCGAAGACAGAGACATTCGTTTCATCTGCACCTGCGTAGTTAGCAATTGTACCATTCAGTAGGGCAATAGTATCATCAATGTCTCGATCAAATTCACTCACTGTGCCACCAGAGGTAAAAATACCTAAGCCCATCGGGCCAGTATCCAAAGGTTCGCCTTGAAAAGAAGGAGCGATGACAAAATAATCGCGATAACACCCTAAGCCATGTTGTGCTACAATACCTATGCTCGTGCCACCTGTGCCGCCATGATTAGAAATCAAAATCGGGTACTTCAAACTGGGATCATAGTTTTGAGGATAGCGCACAAGCGCGTAATGAATGAAGCCTGCTACTTCATGCGAAATGACATCGGCAGGTAATCCAGAAATAGTGCCTGAACCTTCGATTGTCCAATTGTACACCCCTACATCTCGGGCATCCCAATCTGCAACTACTGCATCGATTTCAGTAGTGGTTGGTGGTGCGAATAATAAGGAAAGGTTTTGGGAATATCCTAGGGAAGCGGATAGCAAAAGTGCTAGAAACAAAAGCTTTTTCATATAAAAAGAGTAGTTAGGGAGTAGGAAAGAAATAACCTATCCATAATTTGGATTCGTTATTTTTTCACTTCGCTAGGCACGAAGAAGACACATAGCTAGTTCTGTAACTGATGAGTAACGACGCAAAGTGGAAAAAGAACAAAACAAATGGGTAGGTTATTTCTTTCCTACTCCCTTAGTTAGAGAATCAATCGGTATGTTTTCTTTGAGGCGAAAGTAAGGACTTTTTATATGAAACATATAAAAAAATAAATATATAAAAACGCTTGGAGTATTATTCAATACTTGCAACTCTAAGGAAAAAGGTGTTTTTTTGTAAAAAAGAAATAACATGTCCAACTCAGCGGTATTAGAACAACCAGCTACTATTTCCTTAACAAACTTTCTTCAGTTGTACGACAAGAAGGAAGATGGCTATAAATATGAGTGGAATGATGGTCTTATCCTAAAATCAGAACGTATCAACCAAGAGCAAACTCTTATTTTTTTGTTGCTTCAACGGCTTTTTGTACAAACTAAGGCGTTTCAAGAAGGTGGTGGTTTGGCAACGGAAACGGATGTAATGACCTCTTTGACACAACTTCGTCGCCCAGATATAGTCTTTTTTAGCGGAGAACAAATTCAAAAAATACAAGAAGGGAAAGACCAAGTACCAACTTGGGTAGCAGAAGTGATTTCCAAAACGGATAACATCAATACTGTACAGCAAAAGTTAGATGAATATTTCGATGCAGGAGTAGAAGTGGTTTGGCACATTTATCCGTTATCAGAGCAAGTTTATGTCTATACGGCTCCTGATATAGTGACGATCTGTCGAAATGAACGGCTTTGTTCTGCTGCTCCTGCGATTGTGGAGTTGGAAGTAGAAGCACAACTTTTATTTCAAGGAATATAAGGTTTTTAGAGAGCCTTTTGAAATTTAAAAAACTTCAAAAGGCTCTAATATACTACCTAAAACCAACCCGTTTTGCGCCGTCTGCGCGTAGTCGTACGCACACCCAATGCACCGAGTAAGCCACGTGTGAGTTCACGCGCAACGGTTCTACCTACTTGACGAGCCGCTGTGCTGCCCATCATTTCTTCTACCATACTTTTCTCCTCCTTCGGTCGTCCGCGTTTTGTGCTTTTCGCCGCTTTTTCGTTCTCTTTTTGCATCTTTTCTTGATGCGCTGCTTCTTTAGCGGTTTCCATCTTTGCGCTTAGCATTTCGTACGCACTCTCATTATCAATCGTTACATTGTATTTACTCACCAGTTCCGATTGACTAATCAAGTGATTAATTTCGCTATCCGATAAGACATCCATACGCGACTGTGGCGCACGAAGTAGGGTGCGGACAAGCGGTGTAGGAATCCCTTTCTCACTCAAAGCCGTAATCAATGCCTCTCCGATACCCATTTCTGTGAGTAGACTGGATACATTGTAAAACTCTGAATCAGGGAAGTTTTGCGCAGCTAATTTTATCGCCTTTCTATCCTTTGCCGTGAAGGCACGAAGCGCGTGTTGCACCTTTAGACCAAGTTGTCCAAGGACATCATCTGGAATATCCGAAGGGTTTTGGGTCACAAAGAATAAACCAACGCCTTTCGAGCGAATAAGCTTTACTATTGCCTCAATTTGATCGAGCAATACGCCTGATGCTTCCTCGAATACCAAGTGTGCTTCATCAATGAAGATGACCAATTTTGGCTTGTCTGCGTCGCCTTGCTCAGGGAAGGTCGCGTAGATCTCTGCCAGCATTTGTAGCATGAAAGTCGAGAACAATTTTGGTCTATCCTGAATGTCCGTAAGACGCAAAATAGAAACGATTCCTTTTCCTTCTTCATCGGTACGAATTAGGTCTTCTACTTCAAAAGACGGCTCACCGAAGAATAGATCAGCACCTTGTTGTTCTAGTTCTAGGATTTTACGCGTAATTGCACCTACGGAAGTCGTCGAAACGCGTCCGTAGTCGGCTTCTATTTCACCTTTTCCTTCTCCTGAAATGTATTGTAACGTCTTTTTCAAGTCCTTCAAATCCACTAAAGGAATATTATTATCATCGCAATACTTAAAGGCTACCGCTAC
>CALGLY010000551.1 GCA_937959095.1 uncultured Saprospiraceae bacterium | reverse complement strand
CTTGTCTGCTACAAGCAGGCGAAAAACACAGCCATAACTAGTTATAGCGCGTATTTTCAACGAAGCATCATTTAAAAAGAGTTCGTCATAAAACTTTAAGTTAATTGTGTCCGCCTACTTACTAGGACATAAATAAACTGCCAATTAGACCGAGGCTATTTTTGAGTGAGGCAAGGTGAAAAACGCAGCCATAACTGGTTATATCGAGTATTTTCAACGCAGCTTCGCTCAAAAAGAGACCGTCTAAATGTTAGTATATTTATTTCCTAATACTTAGACTGCAAAGATGCAGCAAGAATCACGACGAGAAATCCCCCTAAAGAAGGGTTGTGCAAATATCCTCATTTATGAGGAGGAGGTTTTTGGGCGACGTTTTTTTATCAAGTGCCTACAACTTATGCACTGATTTTTTTTTGATAGAAAATAATATGGCAAAAATAGATAAGAACGAACAACCGCTTCCTAAACTCTCGACAGAGGGGCTACGGGAAGCGATTCAGATATTTAAATACCTTGGTCCATATCGTTGGGCTTTGTTAGCAGGTTTTGTATTGCTTTTTATATCGAGTGCTGTGTTTATGGTATTCCCCTATCTATCAGGTCAGTTGGTAGATACTGCACAAGGAAAAGGCGAGTGGGATTTGAGCCTCGAACAACTAGGAATGATACTAGGCGGCATTGTGATTCTGCAAGGGATTATTTCTTATGCACGCGTTTTGCTTTTTGCTTATGCGAGTGAAAAAGGAATAGCTGCGGTACGAAAAGCCGTCTACGAAAAGCTCATTTCCTTGCCAATTGCCTTTTTTGAAGAAAATCGTTCTGGTGAAATCGTGAGCCGTCTGACTTCCGATGTCGGTAAATTATATAGTGCATTTTCAATTACACTAGCAGAGTTTATGCGCCAAGTATTTATCCTAATTGTAGGGGTTACTTTTTTGGCGATACGTGCGCCACAGCTTTCTTTAGTCATGTTAAGTACCTTCCCTATAGTGATGGTAGGGGCAATATTTTTTGGACGATATATCCGAAAATTATCGAAAGAACGACAGGAAGAACTTGCCAAATCAAATAACTCTATCAATGAAGCGATACAATCAATTCAAGCAGTGAAAGCCTTCACCAATGAAATGTTTGAGAGTATTCGTTATGGAAAGAGCATTGACAAAGTAGTAGCCGTATCCTTGAAATTTGCCCATGCACGCGCGTTATTTTCGGTAATGATTATTGTATTGCTTTTCGGTTCGCTCTTTTTTATCATTTGGCGTGGTGCTACTATGGTGATGGAAGGCACACTTACCGCAGGAAATTTAATCGAATTTGTAGTATATACTAGTATTATTGGTGGATCAATCGCTGGCTTAGGGAATTTCTATACGGAAATATTAGGTGCGTTAGGTGCTACAGAGCGCATCCGAGAAATACTAGCGGAAGAAAGCGAAGTAGAAGTAAAAGCAGAAGAAGACACCGATTCCATCACACTACGGGGTGATATTTCTTTCCAAAATGTGCACTTCAATTATCCTACGCGTAAAGATGTTGATGTCTTGAAAGGGATTAGTTTTGATGTAGCAGCAGGTCGCAAAGTTGCCTTAGTAGGAACGAGTGGGGCAGGGAAATCAACGATTGTGCAATTGCTGCTCAAATTCTATGATTTGGATAAGGGCGCAATCACTGTAGATAACAAAAGTGTGAGCGATTTGAATACGACGGCTTTGCGCCAGAATATTGCGATAGTGCCGCAAGAAGTAATTCTTTTAGGAGGGACGATTCGGGAAAATATTCTCTATGGTAAGCCCAATGCCAGCGAAGAAGAAATAATAGCAGCAGCAAAAAAGGCTAACGCTTGGAATTTTGTTAAGGCTTTTCCTGAAGGACTTGATACAGTAGTAGGGGAGCGCGGCGTGAAACTTTCAGGTGGTCAGCGACAACGCGTAGCGATTGCTCGTGCAATACTGAAAGATCCTGTTATCTTACTACTCGATGAAGCGACTTCTTCTCTAGATGCAGAATCAGAAAAAGCAGTTCAAGATGCCCTAAATGTCCTGATGGAAGGACGTACTTCTATCATCATTGCGCATCGCTTAGCCACTATTCGTGAAGTGGATTGTATTTATGTCTTGGATAATGGACGCATCATAGAGCAAGGTACGCATGAGGAACTTTCTATGTTCCCTGATGGTGCATACAATAGCTTGGCGAAGTTGCAGTTTGAGGTGGCTTAGATTTTTGAACAGTTTTGAATACTGAGGCACGGAGACACGGAGACACGGAGATTTTTTATTTTTTGATTGGAATTTTTGTTTGTTTTCATCAAGCGAGACGGAGGATAAGTTAGCTTGTTTTTATTGTTGAAATAGGAGGCGATTTATTAAAAAATCTTGCACCTATTTTAGTGGATAGTGCATCCATATTAGAGATACTTATTATTCTGATTTCTATAAAATACAATTCCAATGATTCGACCTTTCAGCATACTCGTGATTTTACTTTGTACTATGAGTCTTTTTGCCCAAAAAACAGTCCTGAAAACAGATTTTGAAGGGAAGATAATAGAAGGTTCTATCGAACAATTGATCCAAAAAATCCATGCAGGCTATGAAGTGCGGGTTGGTTGGCAATTGGATTTTGATGAAGACAAACAATCCGATTTAGAACATTGGATAGATGCGGAGTTTATAAGTATTTTGGAAGGACATGTCTTTACGCAGATTCGCCCAATTTATGCTCAAGTACCCGATGCAGATGCCCGTCAAATCCAAATTCTAGAATCTACGAAACGTTGGACTGCTGTAATTGGCACGAATGGTTTGCTTGTCAGTCGCTATCTCATCAATGATGTCTACAATGTGGAAGATAAGAATATCAAAAAATATCTAATGGATGCCGCTGCTATCAAAGAGCGTGTGGTGGCTACTACTTGGGTGGTGAAATGAAATTGAACACGGAGACTCTGAGACACGGAGATTTTTTTCTTTTGCCTTGAGATTTTTTGCTTGTCTTCATCAAGAGAAGCGGAGGGTAAGTTAGCTTATTTTTAGAATTAGAATTTCTTGTTATTTTCATTAGCCACAAGCTAACTTATCCTCTGCCTTGCTTGATAAGAAGAGAACAAAGGAAAAGCAAAAAACAAAATCCTCTGTGTCTCCGTGCCTCCGTGTTCAAAATTGTTTATTCCTCTTTTTTCATCCACACATCCATCTGCGGGAATGGAATACTAATATCATTATCGCGAAATTTTTGATCTATCGAGAAGCGCAAATCACTTTTAATATCTTCGATGTGAATAAAGTCCTGCGCCCAAATATGCAATTGAAAATCGAGCGAAGAGTCCCCAAAATTGACAAAACGCACGAAAGAACTAGGGTAAGTCAATACAAATTCATTTTCACGCGCCGAATCGAGCAGTAGTTTCTTTACCAATTTCGTATCCGAACCATAAGCAACGCCCACCTGCACCACAAATCGAATTTTATTATCATAATGACTCCAATTGATGACCTTCTCATTGGTCAATAAGGAATTCGGCACGATAATCGTCACATTTTCCAGCGTCTCTACGCGGGAGGTACGCACGCCGATTTTGCGGACGGTACCTATCGTTCTATCATCCATTTGGATAATATCACCTACTTCTACTGCGCCTTCAAAAAGCAAAATAATACCCGATACCCAATCATTGAAGGTCGTTTGGAGTCCAAGCCCTAAACCGACTAACAAGGCTGCAATACTACCCCAAATCACGGTCAGTTCGATAGATAAATTTTGAATCGCAATGAGTAGTGCAAGAAAGAAAATGAAGTAACGCACGAGCTGATTAATGGCATATTGCGAGCCTGCGTCTACTCGATTGAGGCGATAGTAATTGCGGAGGACAAACTGAATAAATAGCCATGCAATGAGTCGCGCAAAAAGTAAGGCGATGACGACTAAAATAAGATTGGAGACGACTATTTTTCGCCCATTATCTAAGTCATAGTAGGGGAGTTGTTCATCGAGTCCGAAGAGTTGAATAAGGAAAAAGGCTGCAAAAACATAGACAATAGACTGAATCATGCGGCCCGCCAAATTTTCTTCTGGACGAACCTTTTTCTTAGGAGCTAATGATTTTTGATTCCATTTTTTCTTGCCTTGTACATTATATTTTTCAAGAACAAAGCGATAAATCATCCAATCGGCAAGACGGGCGGCTTGTAGAATGAGAAAACCTTGAAAAATGGTTCGTACATAAAGCGAGAAGCGATCTTGCGGAGCATCATAAATCTTAAAATCTAAACCTAAACTCTGGATTAAAATAATAATACCCACCGTAATAATCATCGACCAAACGATCCGATTTATTTTTCTGCGACTTTCCTCTGGGGCTTCTTGTGCAGCATAAGCGCGTGGCAATACATAACTTGTAATTATCCAAGCAATGAGTACCCAAAGCAAACTTGCTCCAATAGCAAGTAGCAAATTGTAGGTGGTCAGCACATAGTTGCCGATACGAATGAGTTCAAATGCGAAAAAATTACTAAAATCCATTTGCTTACGCTATTCTCTTAACTGTTGTTTTTGCTGAAAAAGAAGCTTCCTCTCCAATATTTAATAGGTTCAAACCTGGGGTTTTTCCCACTTCTAGGCTGCCCAAATCCGCTTCATAACCTAGTGCTTCTGCACCATTTAGTGTTGCCCAACGCAGCAAAGTCTCAAATGGAACATAGGATTGATATTTAGAAATCGTCTTCAATTCATCTATTATTGAAAGCTGCCAATTCGAGGTTAAACTATCTGTCCCAATCGTCATGCGCGCATTGGTAGTTAGGAAGTTTTGATAATTCGGCAAGCGATTTTCGATGTATAAATTCGCATTGGCACAAGTCGCAAAATAGACCTTATTACTCCAAGCTTGCGCCGATCTTATATCGGCTTCTGTAGTTAAGGTATTATGCACAAAAAGTGTGCGGCAGTTCGGATTCATATTCGCAATCGCATACTGAATTGAAGGCTGCCCTGTAGCTTGAAAATTATCAAGCGAAACATCAAAACCCTTATAAAAATCTATAAAGCCCCCTTTTTTCTCCTGAAAAAGCTGATTTTCAGGCGGTGTTTCCTGATTATGAATACTGACCGTATCGCTATCTCTATTTAGTTCATTAATCATCCGAAAGAGCGATTTGGAAACCGAATAAGGCGCGTGTGGCACAGCACTTTTTTTGTTGCCTTTGCTTGCACTTTGTTCATCATACACCGCTTTGTACTGCTCGAAGGTGACTTTAGCATTAGCATCTTGCAAAAAATCGAACATCTCCACGAAACTGTAGTAGCGAATCGCGCTTTTTTCTTTAGTCGCTTTCGTATCCAATTTATTGGAAATATCGCCAACTGCCACGATGCCATTGTCATACATTTCTTGGTCGCCTTTTGCTATTGCATCTAGAATCTCTTCCATTGGCACATCTCGAAACTGCACGACATTGGTGATAAAAGGAATCAAGCCTGTGCCTGTGTTCACTTTGCCTTTCATGTGCGAAAGTTCTAGGTGGCAATGTGTGTTCACAAAGCCAGGTACAATGCTCCCTCGATGTAGCTCGATACTCGTAGGGTCGTGTTGCTCTCGTGTGCCGATGTCCGTGATTTTTCCAGTATCATCGAGTATAAGTACACCTTCTTTTATTGGCGCACTACTGATTGGGTATATGAAATCCGCGCTTATTTTTCGCATAGAGATAGTTTATACTTTATCAGGCTAAGAATTGAATTTTTTGAAAGTGTCTTTTATCATTCTACTTCATCACCTCCTCGCCTTGATAGCTAAGGCTATCAGGCTGTGGGCTTCTTCGTAGAAGAATAAAATACTCGTTTCAAAAAAGCCACTTCTTAGCCTGATAAAGCATAGCTATTTGGACAAAAGTAGTGTTTTTGGAGGGTATGAAAAAACCATATAAGGTACACAGGGCATTTAAGCCTGTTTTTTTCTGCCGCGCTGTAGCAAAACTTGATAAGCAAAATAAAAAAGAACGCCAATGCCAACGCCCATTATAGAACCAGCATACACATCGCGTAGGAAGTGCTGTACTAGATAAATGCGCGACAAACCGACTAACAAGGCAAGACCAAATAGCCCGATTTGTATCCACCATTTTTTAGGAGAAAGTAAGGCAACCAAGGTATACAAAGCAAAAGCAGACATGGTATGCCCCGAAGGGAAACTACTCGCTCCCGTGTGCATATCTATACCTTCTATGAAGCTAATATCTTGTAATAAATCGAGTTTCTTGAAGTACGTAGCAGGGCGATCTTGCGCAAAGAGTGCTTTAGTAAAATAGCTTACGAAAGTAATGAAAACACCTAAGATGGGGAGCAGCAGAGCTTTCTTCCAGTCAAAAACAAGAAAGACAATGACGAGCCCTGCATAAGCAACTTCTTCGCCTAGTTTTGTGCCATAAGCAAAAAAGACATCTGCCCAAGTAACTCGTTGACTATTAAAAAAAAGGATTGCATCCCCTTGATTAATAGTAGCTAACAAGCCACCTGCTATCACTAGGAATAGTCCAAATAGGATGAAATATACACGATTCTCGCGAAGCAATTGCTGCATGAAAGAAGGAATTAAAGTTTTACACCTATATAAAAAAGCCGTCCACCGTCAAAGTTGTCAAAGACAACTGACCGTCTGCCGTCAAGCGAAGCGACCGTAGATTAATGCCTGAAATTAATATGCTTTCGTTCCGTAAAGAACTCTAGTCCATCCATTCCACTTTCAAAGTTGTTGCCCGATTGTCTGATGCCGCCTGTATTTACCGTAATATCCCGAGTCATCCAAGCATTTATCCAGACCGTTCCTACTTTCAGGCGTTCCGCTACTGCGGTTGCTTTAGCGATATGTTTTGTCCAAATAGAAGCAGAAAGCCCAAATTTGGAATCATTCACTAAATCAATGACTTCCTCTACCGTATCGAAAGGCTGTAAGCTTACGATAGGTGCGAAAACCTCTTCCTGATTCAGTTTTGCATCATTCGCCAAGCCTTCTACTATAGCAGGAAGGATAAAATAACCACCATCCAATTCGCCACTCACATCGACGGATCGACCACCACAGAGTACATTACCTCCTTCTACTTCTGCTAAACGCAGATAGCTTTTTACTTCTTCCAACTGATTGGCGGAGATGATCGCTCCTAAATCGGTAATACTCGAAAATGGATCACCTACTTTCAGAAATTGGGTGCGTTTCACAAGTTCTTGCTTGAAGGTTTCATACTTCGAGCGTTCCACAAAAATACGAGAGGCATGATGCCGCAATTGTCCATTATTCGAAAAAGAAGAACGCAGCGTTCCAATCATCATTTTATCGAAATCGCAATCATCGAAAATAATATTTGCATTATTTCCTCCTTGATTTAAAGACATTTTTTTGAAGAAAGGCGCAGCAGCTTCTACGATTCGCTTACCTTCTTTTACATTCCCGGTGAAGGAAATCGCTTCAATTTTTGGATGTGCCGCAATGAGTGGATGCAAGACCTCATCTCGACCATGTACCACATTCAGTACGCCACTTGGGAGCCCTGCTTCTTCGCACGCTTGCGATAGCATATAAGCCGTCATGGGCGTGTGTTCGGATGGTTTCACGATGACACAATTTCCTGCGGCTAGTGCTGCCGCCACTTTTTGACAAAGAATAAAAAGCGGCATATTCCACGGAATGATGCAAGCCACTATCCCAATTGGTTGGCGCATCGCGAGGTTGATATAGCCACTTTGCCCCATTTTACTCGCACTTTGCTGGTGCATAATGCTAGTGGCATAATAGCGAAAACAAGCTTGTGCATCAGGCACATCATTGCTGACTGCCATCGACACGGGTTTGCCTGTATCGAGCGTTTCCGCCCGCGCAAATTCAATGAGATTTTGCTCCAAAATATCCGCAATTCGCATCAAGAGGCGGAATCTTCGTTCATCTTCTATCCGCGCCCAAGCCGATTGCACGCGCTCTGCCACTTCCACGGCTTGCTTTAAATCACTTTCATTGGAGTCTGGGAAATGGGCATAGACTTTACCATTAGCAGGATTAATATTATCTAAATAATCTCCTGATAAGGCAGGCACTAATGCGCCATTGATATAATTTTTGATATACTTTTCTGTCATCAGATGCGGCTTGTGTCTGTATTAGGTATCAGGTATTAAGTACAAGGTATTTTAGGATTCTATCTAATATGTTGCACTTAATATCTAATACAATTTTACTCCAAAGTCCTCGATAAAGTTGCTTTTTACCTAAAACTCTCCATTTGCTTCTCGATAAACACTAGCCAATACCACTTGACCGACTGCTTTTAAGGTTCGTTTATCAATGCCTTCCATGTCATCGTGCGTGGTGTGCCAATGCGGCATAAAACCCGTTTCCGAGCCAAGTGGCAAATTGATAATATCAATCATTGGGATTTTAGCAATCTGATTCACGAATAAATGGTCGTCGGTTAATTGGCGACCATTATCATTTACAAAGAAATTGCCATAGCCCATACTTTGTGCCAATTTCCATACCTTATTTACTACATGAGGTGCGAAAGCAACCGAAACTTGTTCTTTTGCGAAACGTGCATTTTTGCCACCAACCATATCTAGTAAGATACCATATTTCGCTTTGTAATTTGGCTTATGAAAATTTCTTGACCAATGTTGCGAACCTAAACACCAAGTAGTATGCTTTGCGTTTGCACCACCATCTCCATAATCTTCCAAGTCAAAAAAGATAATATCTACGCCCATTTCTATAGGGTTGACTTGCAATTGTCGAGCAATTTCAAGGAGTACACCTACGCCACTAGCACCATCATCCGCACCCATTACAGGCTCATTTCTTCGGTTTTCATCTTCATCATGATCAGTTACATGTCGGGAGTCCCAATGTGCTGCCAATAGCACGCGCTTCTTTGCACTAGGATTATATTGCCCAATAATATTCGTCCCATTCAGCATCGTACCCGTATAGGCTTCTGCTTGAAAATCTTGCTCAATCACTGCTGCCCCAAACCCTTTGAGTTGGTCTACGAGCCATGCTTTTGCTGCTTGATGTTCAGGCGTATTCGGCACACGTGGCCCAAAGGCAACTTGTTTTTCGATAAAACTATAAGCAGAATCTTTATCGAATTTTGGAACTGCTACTTTGTTCTTAGGAACAATTTCTACAGGTGGTTCTTCTACTGCAGTAGCGGTATCCTCGCCACAACCTATGAACGTAAGTGCAAGTAGTGAAAGCATTAAAAAGTAGAATTTGCGTATCATTATAAGTTTAAGTTTCTTCGTTCTCTGACAAATTCCGTGGACGAAGAAAAAGGAAGCACAAAAACGTTTGAAAAGTAGTGTTGTGATCACTTTTTCTTCGGCTTCGTCATGGGATTTGTCAGAGAACCAATTTTTTTCTATAAAATCAGGTTTGCAAAGATAATCAACTAAAGTATAGCGTTACTATAGCTGTTTGATAATTTGAACGCTTTAAATGGGTTCACATTATTCTTTTTTGTTTTAGAATGCCATTTAGCTATCGTAAAAACGCCACAAAAGCCGTACTTTTGCAGCAAAATTTGAATACATGCAAGAAGTACAAGCTTATCAACTCAATAATAAAGTCCGATTGGTTACCGCAGGTTCCTTATTCGATGGACATGATGCGGCAATCAACATCATGCGGCGCATTTTGCAGCGTACAGGTGCGGAGATTATCCATTTAGGACATAATCGCTCGGTGCAGGAAATCGTAAATACCGCGATTCAGGAAGATGTGCAAGGCATCGCGATTACTTCCTATCAAGGAGGACACAATGAGTTTTTTAAGTATATGTACGACTTGCTGAAAGAGCAAGGCGCAGAACACATCAAGATCTTTGGTGGAGGTGGCGGTACGATTTTGCCTTCGGAAATAGAGATGCTACAAGCCTACGGGATCGAGCGAATTTATTCGCCTGATGATGGTAGAACCTTGGGCTTGCAAGGCATGATAAATGATGTATTGCAACATTGTGATTATCCTATCGGGCAGCATCTGAATGGAGAACTCAAGAAATACCAAAAACAGGATAAGAAGTCTATCGCACGCATGATTTCAGCGATTGAAAATTATCCAGAACAAAATGCTACTTGGCTTGCTAGTCTGCGCGAAGAAGTAGCCGATAGCAAAGTGCCTGTACTCGGTATCACAGGTACAGGTGGTGCAGGAAAGTCGAGCTTGGTGGATGAAATTATTCGTCGCTTCCTATTAGATTTTGAAGATAAAAATATTGCAATCATCTCTGTCGATCCTTCGAAGCGGAGAACGGGTGGTGCATTGCTAGGTGATCGTATTCGGATGAATGCCGTGAATAATGAG
Organism: uncultured Saprospiraceae bacterium; assembly: GCA_937959095.1. Taxonomy (GTDB): domain Bacteria; phylum Bacteroidota; class Bacteroidia; order Chitinophagales; family Saprospiraceae; genus JAAUTG01. The sequence continues at coordinate 599 of CALGLY010000551.1, read as the reverse complement.
CGTGTCTATATGCGCTCTTTAGCGACCCGTCAATCCAATTTAGCTCTATCAAAATACGTACAAGGCACAGTAGATATTCTAAAATCGGCAAGCTTTGACTTGATAATTTTGGAAACATCGGGTATTGGGCAATCCGATACAGAAATCGTGGATCATTCGGATGTTTCGCTCTATGTGATGACTCCTGAATACGGCGCAGCTACGCAATTGGAGAAGATTGACATGCTCGACTTTGCGGATATTATTGCCATCAATAAATTCGATAAGCGCGGCGCACAAGATGCTTTGCGCTATGTCAAAAAGCAATTTCAGCGCAACCATAATGCTTGGGACAAACCCACAGAATCCATGCCTGTACATGGTACAATAGCTTCTCAATTCAATGACCCTGGAACAAATAATCTGTATCGTTCCTTGATGGATTTGATCGTAGAAAAGACGAAAACGAATCTACAATCGGATTTCAAAGGGAGCAATGAAAGTAGCGAGAAAGTCTACATCATTCCACCGAAACGGGTGCGCTATTTATCTGAAATTTCAGAAAACAACAGAAATTACGATAAGTGGGCAGAAAAGCAAGCAGATATTGCACGGAAATT
>CALGLY010000550.1 GCA_937959095.1 uncultured Saprospiraceae bacterium | reverse complement strand
ACGACATGGTGCGTTCCTAGAGTCGGGCGTGATTCTGATGCCGAGTTATGTCAATTTAGGCGCGTGGGTTGGTAGCGGTACGATGGTGGATACTTGGGCAACAGTTGGCTCTTGTGCTCAAATCGGTCGCAATGTGCATTTGAGTGGCGGCGTGGGTATTGGCGGCGTATTAGAACCGCTGCAAGCTACTCCGACTATCATCGAAGATAATTGCTTCATCGGTTCACGCAGCATTATTGTGGAAGGGGTACGGATAGAAAAGGAAGCCGTACTAGGCGCGAATGTAGTAATTACCCAATCGACGCGCATCATAGATGTGACGGGCGATGAACCCGTGACCTATAAAGGAAGAGTCCCTGCACGTTCGGTCGTGATACCAGGAACTTATACGAAGGAATTTCCTGCTGGTACGTATCAGGTAGCGTGCGCCCTCATCATAGGAAAACGCAAAGAAAGTACCGACAAAAAAGTATCCCTCAACGAAGCCTTACGTGAACATAGCGTAGCGGTGTAAGACGGTGGACGGGCCTTCGCCTTGACGGTCGCTTCGCCTGCCTGTCGGCAGACAAGCTTGACGGTCGCCCTGCGGGCTTGATGGTAGACGGGCAGTTGTCTTTGACAATTTTGACGGCAAACGGATTTCTTTCTTTGAGACTAAAATTATCGAAGATAATTTTCCGTCTACCGTTTGCCGTCAAGGCGAAGCCGCCCATCAAGCTTGTCTGCCGACAGGCAGGCGAAGCGACCGGACCACCGTTGGCCGTAAAAAAATAAAGATGCGATTTTTACATACTTCCGATTGGCATTTAGGACAGAAGTTTATCTATCACGATAGACGGGTGGAACATCAAGCGACATTGAGTTGGCTCTTGGAGCTTATTCAAGTGCAACAAATTGATTGCTTATTAGTGTCGGGAGATATTTTTGACATTGGCAATCCTCCAAATTACGCGCGTAAATTATATTATCAGTTTTTGCGACAAGTAGCAGAAACGAATTGTCGGCATATCGTGATAACGGCGGGCAATCACGATTCACCTGCTATGCTGGATGCGCCAAAAGAGTTGCTCGAACTTTTTAGTGTGCATGTGGTGAGTCGGGCAAACTCGGACAATCCTAATCAAGAAATTGTAGCTCTAAAAGCAGTAGATGGAACACTAGAAGCGGTTATTGCTGCTGTGCCTTTTTTGCGGGATCAAGACCTTCGTAAAAGTGTATCAGGAGAAACGGGCTTAGATCGCATTCATGCGGTGCGACGCGCTATCCGAATGCATTATGAAGCCATAGGAGAGGCCGCACTAGCCTACGAAAAAGAGCAAGTACCTATCATCGCAATGGGGCATTTATTTGTAAAGAATGCAAGTACTTCTGCTAAGCACGATAATATCTATATTGGGGATACTGCTAATATTGAAGCGTCTGAATTTCCTAGCGTTTTTGATTATGTCGCCTTGGGACATATTCACCGCCCGCAAGCATTGGATGAAGCAGGACGGGTACAGTATTCGGGTTCGATTATTCCTTTGAGTTTTTCGGAAACGAAGGATGAAAAAGTAGTGAAGGTTTTAGATTTCAAAAAGCGAAAATTTAAACTAGAAGACATTGCTATTCCTAGCTTTCGCCGATTGAAGACCGTGAAGAAAGCGGATTTAGAAGCAGTGAAAACACGCCTCCAACAACTCCATGAAGACTATAAAGACGGCTTACCTGTGTGGGTAGAAGTAATCGTAGAAACCGATAAAGCAATCCCAGACCTCGATATACAATTGAGCGATTGGACGGCTGAAATGAATCTCGAAATCCTAAAAATAAGAACGACGCATCAGCATCAGGATATTAGTGCAGGTATAGAAAATCTCAATCTACAAGACCTCGCACCACTCGATGTATTTGAGAAAAAACTAGCGCAAACCACCCTATCCGATACGGAACGCACGGACTTAGTAGCGACATTCAAGGAATTGGAAGCTTGGATGGGGGAACAGGTGGATTAGTATTAATAGTCTTGACTTCAGGGCGTATAAAAAAAGCGCGAGCAAATCTCGCGCTTCTACCTATGCAGCATTTCTACTGCACATCAAGCTGTTGTAAATTATATTTTTCGATGATAGAAAGGAGTTTTTGAGGAATGTCATCTTGCTCAAAAAAATCCATTGCTTCAATCGCATCTGCCCAAGCGGCGTAGTCAGTAGCGGGGAGTTCGCGCAAACCGACATTCGAGCCAGTAGTGAGGAAGAGGCTGTAATCCCGAAAACTCGTCCAAGGCTTGTCATAAGCTCGGTAGCATTCGCCTTTATGCCAAGAAAATTCGCCCTTCCAATCTTCAGTACACTTCAAGCGGAAATGATTATGGACATTCTTGGATAAAGGATACTGCCCGAGTTCGCTTTGAAGCATAGCCAAAGCAAGGGTGATAGCCGCTGGCACACCGTATTTTTCTTTCTCGCCTTTTGCTAAGCGCGCAAAGCGATTGATATATTCATCCAATACTTCTATAGGTACATCGGGTAGCACATCGGGAGCATCTTCTTTACCTGATCGCCAAAAAGGAAGGGCTGATAATTTCTCTTTTATGCCCATCTGCTCTAGCTGAGAGGGATTTTCATCAGCGGCTTTTTCTTCTACTATTACTATGTCGGTTGTTTCTTCAGGAGGAGGCGTTTGTTCTTGCTGCACGACAGCTACTTTTTTAGGCGTGTTAAAATTGATGCCTAAACTTATTTCTTTCTTGAAATAAATGATGAGCAAAATGCCTACTACAATAAACTTAAACCAATGTTGCTTCAAAAAAAGCAAAATGTATCCTAATATATTCATATTTCAAGCCATCTTTTACAAACTGAGGTGTTCTAAATCAAGTTTTACACAAACGCTCCGAACACTTCATTACTAAATTTTAATACTAAGGAGAAACTTCTTGAAATCAAATTTAAAACAATTTGTTTTTAATTTAAAACAAAAATAAACATTTTAACAAAAAAAGTTTCTATATACTGGTTTTTCCCCAGCGACGTGACTTACCACTTATGGAATAAAACGGTTGCTTTACTGTTCATTTGTCCCCATTTCGTCATTTTGCAATACTTCGCGTCTATAAAAGACTTATAATTGTATTATCAACAACGAATAAGAGAGACACATTTATTATTACACAATCGTACAGACACTAGCACTAGGTAAAAAAATAGAGAAAATGTTTTAAATCGCACCTCAAAGGAAGTGCTGAAACTAAAGCATCGAAAATAAGAATATTTTGGATTTTTGAAATTAATAGTCAACACCTAAATTCTAGTGTCACTTTGGAGGGTGCATCTATTCCAACAACGCAACTAATGTTGCATTCCATGAACATAACTTTTTTGACAAACTACCCGACGCTAAGTGACAATTTTTCAGTGGATAGCAAAATAACATATGACAGATATTTTAGAGGCTATCCCATTTTAGAATACCGATTTAAGTACACACCTTGGGCACTCATCTGCT
>CALGLY010000549.1 GCA_937959095.1 uncultured Saprospiraceae bacterium | reverse complement strand
AGTCTGCCTTTGTGTGATTGCTTCTTATTTTTGTGATGAAGCTTGGGATGAGGTGACTCCTGTCAGTAATAAAGAGGATATTTGGCAATATATTGAGGCTGATTTTCAGTATGCTTTCGACAACCTTCCTGAAACACAATCAGGAGCAGGAAGAGCTAATAAGTGGGCTGCTGGAGCGTACTTGGGCAAAGCACAACTATTTCAAGCTAAATATGGTGAGGCTAGAAGTATCCTAAATCAAGTTGTCAGTAATGGTACTACAGCTAATGGCGAAGCTTATGGTTTGCTGGATAACTATGCAGCTAACTTCCGCTCTATTAACGACAATAGCAAAGAGTCTGTTTTTGCAGCACAAGCTGCAGCAGGTACAGGAGATATAAACAATACTAACACAAGCATGGTATTGAATTTCCCACATGGTTCAGCAGGGCCAGCTCGCCCAGGCGGATGTTGTGGATTCTTCCAACCTAGTCTTAGCTTAGCAAATGCACACCGTACCGATGTAAATGGATTGCCACTATTAGATGGTTCTTACAACGACCCTGCTAATGCAGTAGTACATGACTTGGGACTTGCTAGTGGAGATGCTTTCACGGCAGATGGAGGTAATCTAGATCCAAGAATTGACCACTCTATTGGTCGCAGAAGCATTCCATTCCTAGATTGGGGGCCACACCCTGGTTTCGACTGGATTCGTAGTCAAGCTTACGGAGGACCTTATTCTCCTAAGAAGTTTATGTATTATCAAGCTGGTATTGGTACAGAAAATGATGGTAGTTCTTGGACACCTGGTTACACGGCTGTAAACTATACTATTATCCGTTTTGCTGATGTATTGTTGATGGCAGCAGAGGCAGAAATAGAAGCAGGTGATATCAATACGGCTTTAGGTTATATCAATCAAGTACGTAATCGTGCAAAAGGCTCACTCGTATTGGATGCAACGGGAGCTCCTGCTGCGAACTATGTGATAGAGCCTTACGCATCTTTCAGCGACCAAGCTGAAGCTAGAACCGCATTGCGCATGGAGCGTAGGTTAGAGCTTTCGGGTGAAGGCCATAGAAAGTACGATTTAGTACGTTGGGGTATTGCAGCAGACGAATTGAATGCTTACCTAGCGTACGAAAATGAGTTTTTGGTATCTCCATTTGCAGGGGCATCATTCTCGGCAAGTAACGATGAATACTTGCCAATTCCACAGAATGAGATTGATTTGCAAGGGGCAGATATTTTGTCGCAAAATCCTGGTTATTAATCCTAACCTAGGTTTTTAATATTCCTAGAAAGGGCTATCAATTTGGTAGCCCTTTCTTATTTAGCTCTTTGATAAATTTCACTAAAAACGAACAGGTGGATATTCGAGCTTGAGAAATGTAGTATCAAATCATAAACGATGAACTCAGCATTATCAAAATATATTGTCATAGTGTTTTGCTTCTCCCTAATTAGCTGTAACCAACAAGAAAAAACACTTTTCAAATTGCGCGCTCCTTCTAGTACAGGCGTTGATTTTACAAATACGATTACTGAAAGTGATTCTTTCAATATTCTCGTCAAAGAATTTGTTTATAATGGTGGTGGTGTTGGCGTTGGCGATTTGAATGGCGACGGACTAGAAGACCTGTTTTTCACAGGTAATCAAGTAGAAAACGCCTTGTATTTGAATAATGGCAATTTAAAATTTGAAGATGTAAGCGTCACTGCACAAATCCAGAAAAAATACCCACAACAGTGGTCATCAGGTATCAATATCTTGGATTTGAATTTGGATGGTAAGTTGGATGTTTACATCTGCAACACGCTAGATGCCCAAGCAAAATACCGTAAAAATCTACTCTATATTAATCAAGGGAATAAAAAAGATGGCACACCGACGTTCAGAGAAATGGCAGCCGCTTATGGGATAGACGATGCAAGTCATTCTTCTCATGCTCAATTTTTTGATTATGATAATGATGGCGATTTAGACCTTTTTGTAGGGGTAAATTGGATAGAGCGTGAATACCCCAATCGCTTCGTAGAATTGACCGACGATGGCTCCGCACCTAATCGCGATAATTTATTCCAAAACAACTGGAATGATACACTAGGACATCCCGTTTTTACGGATGTTTCTATTGACGCAGGCATCGTTTATGACGGTTACAGCCATAGCACACTCATTTATGATTTCAATGAGGATGGCTGGCAAGATATTTATGTCGCTAATGACTACCAGAGTAATGACCTTATCTTTATCAACAACAAAAATGGTACATTTAGCAATAAAGCCAATCAAATATTCAAGCACTTTTCTTTGTCTTCGATGGGTAGCGACATAGGCGACATCAACAACGATGGTGCGGCGGATTTTTTCATTTCTGAAATGCAGCCCTATTCTAATCAGCAGAAAAAACGCTTTCAAGGACCAAGCAGTTATCAAGGTCAGAAACTGACCGAAAAATTTAAGTATGATTATCAATATCCGCGCAATACGCTGCAAGTGAATACAGGAATAAATCCTGAAAATCAGCTTCCTGTGTATAGTGAAGTGGGCATGTACGCAGGCATACAAGAAACCGATTGGAGTTGGTCGAGCCTATTTGCTGACTACGATAATGACGGTTGGAAAGACCTATTTATAGCCAATGGATTTCCCAGAAACATCATAGATCGCGATTTTGCAGACTTCCGTGCTTCGGTGCGAAATGTAGCTTCAACGGAATATTTACTCACGCTTATTCCTCCAATTCTTGTCCCAAATTTTGCTTTTCAAAATCAAGGCGACCTCAGTTTTCAAAACAAAAGCAAGGATTGGGGACTAGATTACCCCTCTTTTTCTAATGGCGCGATATATGCAGACTTGGACAAGGATGGCGATTTGGACTTAGTGACGAATAACATTAATTCGCCTGCCTTCATTTTTGAAAATACGAGTAATCCCTTGAATACCGAAGAAAAAAGCGATCATTTTCTACGTATTCAACTCAAAGGCTCGAAGAAAAACCCTGACGCTTTTGGAGCGAAAGTGAAAATCGTAACAGGCACAGCACAGCAAACTAATTACTTGATTTCGGGCAGAGGTTATTTATCTAAAGTAGAGAATACGCTACATTTTGGATTGGGGGAAAACAGCATGGTGGATAGCGTTTTTGTGCAGTGGCCAGATGGAAAACAAAGTGTTCAAATACAGGTGCAAGCCGATCAAGTACTTACATTTGAATACCAAAATGCACAGCCAAGAATAATAAACAAACAGCCTAATTCGAAAGCTCTATTTCAAGAAGTTGCGACTGAAAAAGGCTTAATTTATGAGCATGAAGAGTTTGACTTTCCCGATTTCAATTATCAAAGAACGCTTCCGCATAAATTTTCCGAATACAGCCCTGCCTTGGCAGTAGCAGATATCAATGGCGATGCGTTGGAAGATGTTTTTATTGGAGGAAATAGTAAGCAAGCAGCTCGTTTTTTTGTTCAAAGCAACAAACAAACCTTTGAGCCGAAAGAGTTCAAACTAAACAAAAATGGAGCAGAAGATCAAGGCAGTTTGCTATTCGATGCCGACAATGATGGCGATACGGATTTATACATTGCGCGTGGAAGTGCACAATTTTTAGAAGGCGATACGCTATATCAAGATGTGCTTTGGATCAATGATGGCTTAGGCAATTTTACACAAACTGCCGATGCTTTGCCCAAACAATTTAGCAATGCCTCTTGTGTGAAAGCAGCAGATTTTGACCGCGATGGCGAC
>CALGLY010000548.1 GCA_937959095.1 uncultured Saprospiraceae bacterium | reverse complement strand
CCGCCACTTCTATTATTACCTCAAAATCGTATCTCCTCTCTTATTTTTGCTTAATCAATTTTTCAGTACGAATGATAATACCATCCTGTGCTACACTTACAAAGTAGGTGCCTGCTGCAAGAGTATTACCCAAGGTTACAGACTGCGCTGTGGTAATCGCCTGTGTCTGCACCAATTGTCCAAGTATATTGTACACTTGAAGTTCTGCACTAGAAATTCCTTCTGGTAAAGTTACTATAACCTCTGCTGTCTCTGTAAATGGATTTGGTAGCACATTAATTTGAGTTTGTGCCGCTAAAACTTCATTTACATCACTTGGCATATCGTCGATAACTAAAAACGCGTCAATACCTGCTTCTACTAGGTGTCCTGGATTTGGATCACCTGTTTCAAAGATAATTTGCATCTTATCTGTTAAAGGCAAATCAATATCAGCCAATAGGAAAGTAGAAGAACTCCATAGTGGCAATGGTGCAATTTTTGTTTCTAATACCACTTCATCTGTTCCATTCGTAAGGCGTACTTCAAGTTGGTCATTCGATTCGCTATTTCCTCCGCCAGTCACAAACCAAGTATAGTAAGATAAAACAGGAACATTGTAATTACTCAAATCCATGATAGGAGATGTCAGGATCGTATTTCCATCATCTACATCATCATCGCCAGCACCGCCGCCACCGTTTCCTGTGATGTAGCAGCTATTTCCTATATCCGCACCAAAATCATCCTCTGGATTTATTACAAAATCTCCGAAGCCAGTACCAACTGGGTCACCTAGCTCCCACATTCCTGTAGATGCGTCACCTTCTACTGTCCAACCTAAATCAAGGGCAAAATCATCTTGGTAACCTACTTCTAGATTATACGAGAGTCCGTCACTTGCTCCTGGCATCACTGTAGCAGTTTGATGCAAATAGCCCCATGCACCTACTATTACTTCGTATTCATCTTGTACTATATCTTCTAATAGAAATTGTCCATCAGCATTTGTACTAGCAAAATAAGTAATATCATCACTAATAATAGCCACTTGAGCATCCGCGATTGGCATACCATCAGCAGCAGCAAGTGTTTGCCCTGAAATATTAAACCGTGCTACAGGTTCTAGTTCTACTTCTATTTCCGTTACCATGCCATTTACAAGTTCCACTACTACTAGCTTATCTTGGAAACCAAATTTAGAAAGCACAACATCAAATCTTCCTGATGTTACCTGCCCTGTTTTGAATGCTCCATTCAAATTAGTTACCTTGAAATTTGGATCATCTGAATCAATCACTACTTCTACATCAGATAATAATTCGCCTGTCTCTAAATGGCGTACAACACCTTCCAAATAACAAGCACGAACATAATCCGCACGAATAACATTTAAGCCACCTTCGCGATCCGAAGCTAAAATCAAACCCGAAGGTAAGAATGGATACGCTCCCCAACAACCATCAAAGCCACCGTCGCCACCTAACCAGGTATCATAAGCCCCTACTTCTACTAAGTTCGATGGACGTGAAGCATCTACAATCACTACACCATCTGTATAGTGTGAGGTAATTAAGAAATCATTCAATACATGTGTATTGTGAGGAATTACGCCACGACCAATGGTATTACCTGGACGAAATTCATCTAACAACTTAATATCATCATAATCAGAAATATCATAAGCCGCCGTAGGTGCATCTGCACGCTCATCGGTAGTGAAAAGGGTATTGCCATCATCAGATAGCCAAGTATTGTGCGTAAACAAAAATGGCGTGGTTTGGCTTGCTAGTAGTACTGGATTTGATTTATCACTCACATCCATGATAGAAAAGGAACCTTCATAAATATCCGAACCATATAGTAAGTTATTTCGAGCAAATACATCATGTGCATAACGTGGATCACTTTTACCAACATAGATTGGATTTCCTGGCTCAGAAAAGACATCCACGAAAATCGGACCGCCTGAATTTACATCACAACCTGACAAATAGGCATATCCAAATTCATCAATGTATAAATTATGACAAGTAGTCAGTTGTGTAGAATCTAATTCTTCTATCACTGGCGACCAATAATAATAAGACATCGTATCTGGTAACATAGTCAAATCCATTACCAATAAACCGTCACTTGTTTCATTGATTGCATAGGCATATTCGCCCCATGTTTTCATATCTCTCCAAGTAGAACTTGGCCCAGGTGCAAATCCTACTTCTTCGGGTTGTGTAGGATCAGCTAGATTGACTACGGAAACGCCATCTTGTATTCCTACAAGAGCATATTCAGTACCATCAGGGGCAACATATCCCCATACATCATTCACAGCCATTTCGTAATCATAGCTTGAGACAAGCTCTGTATTTAGTTGAGAAAAACCAGCATAACCTATAAATAGGAGTACTGAAAGTAAAAGCAATTTTTTCATTATTTATGTTTTATTTGATTGCGACTCAAGACTAAGTAATTATCTTGATACTTAAGTAAGTCTTAATTTTTATGTAATGTCCACAACAGCTAAAGTAAAGCGACTCACACAAGATAAACGCCCTTCTTCGTCTCGTATTTCAATATTCCAAACCTGTATACTTCGTCCAATACGCACGGGCTTAGCTGTTCCTGTAACGATTCCCTTACGTACTGCCCTCAAGTGATTCGCGTTAATTTCTACACCAACCGTCGTTTTATTAGGGTTGTCTACGCATAGTAGCCCTGCAACACTACCTATTGTTTCTGCTAAAACTACCGAAGCCCCACCATGTAATAAGCCCATAGGCTGTTTGGTGTGTTCATTCACAGGCATTTCAGCTACAATATAGTCATCTCCAAATTCTGTAAATTTTATATCAAGATAGCCAGGCATACAGCCTGTACCAAAGCTGTTAATAGCATCTAGGGTAAATTCTTTTTTCCAAATAGACATTGCTTCTTATGATTTTAGACCGCGAAGATAATCTTTCATCTTTTATTTTTTTGTCATAAATTGAACATGGAGACACCGAAAATAAAACACATAGACACAAAGACACAGAGTTTTTCTTTTTAAGGCATTCTAGTTTTAATTCTTATCAAGAGAAACGGAGGATAAGGTAGCTTATTTTTTAGGCGATAAAATCTTAATATATCTTGAAACTAAAGCTAATGCGCAATTTATCTTCCGCTTAGGAATGAATAAAGAATAAGTTGTAACAGATTTCGAATTTATTTTGGATTTAGACGAGGCAAAAAACGCAGACATAGCAAGGCTATGGCGAGTATTTTTAACGAAGTATAAATTCAAAAGAAATCGAAAAGTGTTATA
>CALGLY010000547.1 GCA_937959095.1 uncultured Saprospiraceae bacterium | reverse complement strand
CAAGAGCATAGGAGAAAAGACTTTGGCTGGGCCTTTTATTCCTTTGTAATCGCCTGCTACGACTTGTATGCTATATTTATCGCCCTCAATGGAAGGGGTCTCTTCCTTGGAAAGCGGCAAATAATAAGGCTGTTCCATTTTATGCTTTGCTGGAGAATTTACCCAAAACTGAATAATCTCCTGCAAGCCTCCCGTCTGTGCCAATTCTTTGCTCGGTCGCTCACTATGTGTAATGCCTTTGCCAGCGTGCATCCATTGCGTACCACCTGCCTGTACCACTGCATCATTCCCGAAACTATCTTGATGTCTGATATCGCCCTGAAAAACAAAGGTAACTGGCGAAAACCCTCGATGCGGATGCCCTCCGATACCTACTTCTTGCTGTCGCTGATTGCCTTTTAGTTCCCACTCTGCATGATGAATAAGCAAAAAAGGATCCAATTGTTCCATCGTTTGGTTTGGTAGAGGTTGCTCTATGATGTGTCCGCCCATATTTACTTTTTGGGACGGAATGATTTGTTGAATGGATTTATTTTTCATGATTTTTATTTGTGTGATCTTGATCTTATTCGCTCATTTATCAAGAGAGCTGCATCGGTACTTCCATAAGCAACACGCGGCTATCTTTTCCAGCTTTTATATCAAAGTCGTTGACATTCCAGATGCCAAAACCATCTCTTTTTTCTAGTGCTTGTCCAGCTATGGTAGCCGTGCCTTCCAAGATGAAAGCGTACACGCCATTTCCTGCTTGCTTGATGCGGTAATTGGTTGCGGTTTCTTTATCAAATTTACCTAAATGAAACCAAGCATCCTGATGAATTGATACGCCCTGGTCTTCTTTGCTAGGCGATAAAACCTGATAGAATTCATTCTGTTTTTCAATCTCCTTCAAAGAAATTTGTGTATAATTAGGTGTAATGCTTCGCGATTTTGGAAACACCCAAATCTGTAAGAAACGGACTGCCTTATCTTTATTTTTGTTGTATTCGCTATGGTAAATGCCCGTACCAGCACTCATCGCTTGCACATCGCCTTCCTTTATGACTGCAACATTTCCCATGCTATCCTGATGCTCCAAATCGCCTTCCAATGGAATAGAAATGATTTCCATATTATCATGCGGATGTCTTCCAAAACCCTTGCCGCCTGCTACCACATCATCATTTAGTACTCGCAGCACCCCGAAGTGCATGCGCTCTGGATTGCGGTAGTTCGCAAAGCTGAACGAATGGTGCGAATCCAACCAACCATGATTGGCGTGTCCTCTAGTATTTGCTTTATGCAGTACGGTATTCATAGTCGTGACCTCTTCTTGGTTTGGTAAATGATTGAAGCCTACTTGCTCCATTAATTTATCGTAGGTTGATGTCGTCTTAGTTGCTTCTGTTGCCTTGGTACTAGCAGGAAGAACAGTGCCTGCTAAACCTGCAAGTAGCGACTTCTTGATAAAGTTTTTTCTGTCCATGATTTGAGTATTTATGCTGTGTTTAACTTGATTTTTAAAATTCCAAATCCACTACCAAATCCAATTCATCGTAAATCAAATTATCTTTTAGATTATCAAAGAAACTCCCCGAACCATACTGCACATTGAATTCCGTTCTATCAATTTTAAGTGTTCCTGTTGCTTTTTTTCCATAAATAGAAGCAGGAAACTTAACCGTATTCGTAATGCCTTTGATGGTAAGATCGCCTATGATTTTATACGCATTTTTGCCCGTCTTTTTTACTTTCGTAATCTTCAAGGCAGCCGTTGGATACTTGGCAACACCAAAGAAATCATCCGACTTTAGATGTCCTTCTAGTTTCCCTTTATATTCTCCACTTAGGTCGGTAGATGATAGCGAGTTCATGTCCAAAACAAATGCGCCGCCCGTTAGTTTATCTCCATCAAAGGTGAGTGAACCTGATTTCAAATCAATAGTCCCTTCATGAGAACCAGCCACTTTGTAGCCTTTCCAAACGATTTTGCTATTTTTTACGGCTACCTTTTGCGCGTTCGCGCTAATAGGAATTATTACACTTTGGAAGAAAACGATTATTGTGAATAGGGCTGTGCTTACTACTATATTTTTCACGTTGCTAAAAATTTAATTTGTTTTTAAAAATTGTTCACTGCAAAGTTGCACCATTCTACAGCCAAGAAAAATAAGGTAGATTAAGAAAGGAAGTTAAGATAGGTTAACTTTTTCGTTCTCTGACAAATCCCGTGGACGAAGAAAAAGTAATTGCAAAAACGCCTGTAAAGTAGTGTTGCGATTACTTTTTCTTCGGCTTCGTCACGGGATTTGTCGGAGAACTACTTTTTTTAGCAATCTGACTCCGAATACTACTCAAAAATTCTTTCGTGATGCCCAGATAGGAAGCAATCATGTATTGTGGAACACGCTGCGAGATTTCAGGATAGTCTTCACAAAAAAGCACATAGCGATCTAGGGCAGATAAAGAATAATTGCGAACGATTCGTTTTTGGGCTGTCACGTAGGCATTTTGGATAATCAATCGAAAGAAGCGTTCCATCTTTGGTACAGCCTTATAGAGTTCTTCTGTATCGGCATGGGAAAATTGAATCACTTCGGTGTTTTCTAGGCATTGTACATCAAAATCGGCAGGCGTTTGGCTAATGAAACTGCCTAAATCCGCCGCCCACCAGTTTTCTATTCCGAATAGGACGATATGCTCGTTCCCATTGGCATCTAAATAAAAGGTACGTACCTTTCCTGACACCACAAAACTTTGATATCGGCACACATCACCGCTTTGCACGAGGTACTGCCCTTTCAAATAACTTCTGTGTTTTAGTTTGGCTGCTACCGCTGTTTCTTCCTCTGGTGTTAAGTCGATATAGCGTTTAAGATATTCTAAAAAGGCTTGCATATGTTGCTGTGAAATTGTTTAGAAATGAAGATGTCATTAGTAACAATCAAGTTTATAAAAAGGTGCTTTTTAGTCTTAATCCTTATCTGATGGCAAGCGATTAAGTAGATTATCCAAATGATAATCTGCTTAATCTATCAAAATATAGAGCGTTCAGATAGGGTTGTAAATTCCTCCAAAAACCGCATTCCTCTGTACGAATTTCCTTTTTCATTTAGTTTCGGACTCCATACAGCAATTGCATATTGCTTGGGGTGTATCGCTATAATTCCGCCGCCCACGCCACTTTTGCCTGGCAAGCCGACCTTGAAGGCAAATTCTCCAGATTCATCATAGAAACCACAGGTTTGCAGGAGGGCATTTATTCTTTTAGACTGGCTTTTTGTCAATATTTCATTGTTATCTTCTAATGTTTTGCCATTATTGGCTAAAAACAAAACCATCTCCGATAGCTGCTCACAACTCACTTCCAAAGAACATAAATCAAAATAGAAATCGAGGACAACACTAGGCTCATTTTCAATATTTCCAAAGGATTTGATGAAATTACATAAGGCTACATTTCGATAACCTACGGATTTTTCGGAAGCAGCAATGGTAGCAGAATACTGGATGTCTTTATTTTTGGATAGGCTTTTAATGAAGGATAGGAGTTCTTCTTTCGGATGCTCTAAATTGCTGATAAGAATATCCGAAATGACTAATGCCCCTGCATTTAGAAAAGGGTTTCGGGGTATTCCTTTATCTTTTTCAAGCTGAACAAGCGAATTGAACCCTGTCCCCGAAGGCTCTACGCCCAAGCGCGTCCAAATATTTTCGCCAAGCATTTTATACGCTAAACAAAGAGAAAATACTTTTGCAACACTCTGAATAGAGAATTTTTTCTGAAAACTGCCTAAACCATAGTGGAAGCCTGTAACGGTAGAGATATGAACCCCAAAATTATTTGCATCCACATGAGCCAATTCAGGAATGTAAGAGGCTAGTGTCCCTTTATCTTCTAGCTTATTCACTTGCTGATAGACTTCTCCTAGTACTTTTTTATAGTTCATTTGTTCTTCATTTCATATAATACTAAAGCCTGATAATCGTATCGAAATCGACTATCAGGCTTTAGGCAAGTTACAATATTTTAAAAAAAAATCTAATCCACCAACACATTTCCATTCACATCACCCATTTTTATAGCGATGAAACTACGCTGTGTCAGCCCTAACACATCAAAGCCTTGCGAAGCATCAGGAATGGGTTCCGACCAAGGATTGCTAGGGTCGGGAAATACATAATCTGCCGCGATAAATCGCCAAGAAACACCTATAGGAAAGGCAGGTTCTATATTTAATAAGACTTGCTGTATTCCCACTAAATCGAAGACCGTAATATCTTCCGAATTATTCACATCTGCTGCTAATAATTTATATGGATTGGTGATTCGTTCTAGTCCTAAAATATGTTTTCGAATCAATACAATATCAAAGACCGATACGCCATTCAGCACGAAATCATCGCGGCTAAGGCGCATGCTATAATCCGTTCCTGATTCTACATTATTGAAGCTATACGTTCCATTGGTATCCGTTTGGGTAGTTTGTACAACTTCTCCGATAAGTTCGACATTTATAGCATTTACGCCGCGTCCGTCCTCTGTTTGGATTGTTCCAGCTAGAGCAGCATCACCACATTCTGTCAACTCGACCTCGGTAGTGGCTTCATAAACACAACCATTTACAGCGGTAAGTTCGTAGCGAATTTCGATAGTGCCTTCCGTCAAAGTCGGAGCGGTTGGGTCGAAGACTGCGCCTATCACACCTGGCCCGTTCCAGTCAAAACTCGCCACATCAATAATATCAGGGAAATTGGCTACTAAATCTATTAAATCCTCATCCATACCTAAGCAAATAGGCGCTATGGGATCAATTGTAATCACAATACTAGCACAAGCCGAAGCCACGCAACTAAACTCTATCAGTTCGCTATTGGGACAACCCAATGTACCTAAAGTAGCTATGCGAAGGAGGACTTCTGCATTTTCTACTAGGTTAGCTTGCGTAATCATGCGTTCTGTCGTCAGTATTGGTTGAGAAAATAAACCGCCATCAATACTAATAGAATATTCAAATTCTGCCGCAGGGTCAGGGTGCATCCAAGCGAAGGAAACGGAAGAAGGCGTACTCATGCCACAGCTTACCGTAGGTGCTTCCACAGGCGGGCAATCTTGCGTGGTGCAAGTAAAGGACACGGGTTCGCTAATGCCACAAGCAACATCGCTCAAGGCAGAAAGGCGGATAGTGACCGTCGTTCCTGATGTAAGATTGGTTTGTGTAAAGCTTGTTTCGGTAGTAACTACAGGCGTTGAAAAATCGCCTCCATTGATACTGACAGCATATTGAAAACGCGTATCAGGATTGGGGTGCGACCAAACGAAGGAAGCAGAAGAATTTGTCAGATTGGAGCAATCTAAGATAGGGGCAACAGGCAAGGCGATTACCTCGGTCATCACCGTATCTATCTGTTCGCAACCACTTCCATCAAGAAAACGATAGGTGATTGTGGTTGGACCTTCTACTACATCGCTAGGTTTGAAGGTGCCATCTTGTGTGATTCCATTTCCATTAAAAATCCCTCCGGA
>CALGLY010000546.1 GCA_937959095.1 uncultured Saprospiraceae bacterium | reverse complement strand
TATTTGATTCGGATAAGGCTGATATTTTAATACATCTTCACTATCATCAATAAATCCTTTAGTAGGAGAAGTCGCTAATGTGAAGCCATCAAGTGGTAAAAGAATACTTTTTGCAGTATTTCTTTTTGTTACTAATTCTATTGTTTCAGAAGTCGGTACATCTTCATGTACGCTGATACTTAGTGTTGCTACATCACAAGCATTGATTTCATTACATACTAGATAGTTCAAGTTTGCTGTACCCACGAAGTCAGCAGGTGGAGTATATGTAATAGAGCCGTTTAAATCAAGTGTGACGGTAGCATCATTATTGCTAACTAAAATTTCTTTGATAGATAGATTCCCATTTGTTTTTGTATCATTTTCTAATGCAAAAACAGTAATGGATTCACCCATCTTAGTGGAGATGTGGTCATCATAAGCCGTGACAACAGATTTTCTTGTCTCAATGACAAAAGTTGCTGTTGCTGGTGTTGCGACATCTCTCCAATAATAGACTTCCACCGTATCCAAGCCAACGTGACTAATACTTGGTCTATAGACGATAGTATTGCTACCTTCTACACCTTCAGTGGTACCTGTTTGTGAAAATATGACCTCACCGTGGGCTGGCATCTTGGAGATGCTGGGAGGAAGGATGACAGAATACAGATAGAAATCTGTAGATTCTCCTTGATAAGTAAAGTCACTAGTTACTTGTGATTGTGCTACCCAAGGGAGCAGTAACACTAGTAATAGTGTAAGAAAATTTGTGTTTTTAGATACATTCATGGCTCGTGAAAATTTAGACTTATGTTTTTTGCATAAATCTTTCTCTATCTAGTTCCCATAAAGTTAAGCAGATAATATTAATACGCAAATTTCCGTAAAAGGTTTAACGTTTTTTATAGAAAAATAATAGGAAACGGTAGCCATTGATAAGTATTCGGTAAGATATAGGTGGTTTTTTTGAAAGAAGAAAGCCTTTACCAACTCTTTGTTTTAGAATGGTTTTTTAGAGGTAAAAAGCTATTTATCAGTTGTTTGTTTTTTAAAATCTGCATTTTTTTAGAAATTTTAAAAAAGAAAAAGGCACGCTTAAAATTATATTAAGCATGCCTTTATTTCCCACTAAAACTATTCAAAAATTAGTGCTAATTCTTTATGAATGTACTAGATTGTTTAATGTTTGAATTGCTAATACTTAGAATGTACATTCCATCTATTAAGTCACTAATATTAAGCTGATAAGTATTGTTTCCAACAGTCAATACTTCTTGCTTTTGTAGTACTATTTTTCCTAGTGCATCGAATACTGTAATTTGTGTATTGTTTGCTTCTAGGTCACTGTTTACATTTACATTGAGTAGCTCCGAAACAGGATTCGGGAATAAATTAAAGTTCACATTATTGGTCGAACTTGTTAGCCCAAATTGATTGTTTGAAGGCAAAGAACTTCCACGAGTTACTCTAATGAAATTATCCGAAAGGTCAAAACACTCGCTAGAAAGTGCTACTTCCGTTGCATTATCGCCCATCATAGCAGTTATTTCGCCTGTATAAGCCAATCCCCATACTAAGCATACGCCTTCGCCTGCGCCTTCAAAGTCAAGGCTGTTTCCAGGAGGAAGACCAAGGATTGTGCCCGCTTCATCCGTTATTACGTAGGTATAGTTAGAATTGGATGCATCTGCATGTGCAAATTCTACTATATCCGCTTCGCCATCGCCAGGAGCGGTGTTTACTTCTGTTGCGCCATCAGGCGTAGAAACGGTACCGCCATTCGCTTCATCTCTATTCAGTGTGATATAATTACTAGAAAGTGCTGCATCTCCTGAAGCAAGCATTGCCGTCATCGCATTATCGCCTACCATTGCCGTTAGGTCACCCGTATAAGCAAGCCCCCATACAAGACAAGTACCTACACCTGCACCAGTTACATTGACCATATCTGCTGGCGGTACACCTAAGATATTTCCATCAGGATCAGTTACTACTAAAGTGAAGTTAGCTGAAGAAGTCGCGCCTGAACTCACGGTCATAATCACATCATCAATACCGTCATTTGCACAAGTATACTTTTCCGTTGCGCCACTTGGCATTGCTATTGTACCACCGCTTAGAGAAGCCGTGCGAGTCACTGTAATATAGTTATCTGAAAGGTCGAAACATTCGCTAGAAAGTGCTACTTCCGTTGCATTATCGCCCATCATAGCTGTTATTTCGCCAGTATAAGCTAATCCCCACACTAAGCATACGCCTTCGCCTGCGCCTTCAAAATCAAGGCTATTTCCTGGAGGAAGCCCCAAGATATTACCATCTGTATCTGTTACTACATAGGCATAGTTTGAGTTGGATGCATCTGCATTCGTAAATTCGATTACATCTGCTTCTCCGTCACCTGCTATGATGCTTATTTCCGTTGCGCCACTTGGCATGGCAACTGTGCCACCATTCGCTTCGTCTCTATTCAGTGTGATATAATTACTAGAAAGTGCTGCATCTCCTGAAGCAAGCATTGCCGTCATTGCATTATCGCCTACCATTGCTGTTAGGTCGCCTGTATAAGTTAAGCCCCATACAAGGCAAGTACCTACGCCTGCACCTGTTACATCTACCATATTTGCAGGTGGTACGCCTAGGATATTTCCATCAGGATCAGTTACTACTAAAGTAAAGTTAGCCTCTTCTGTTGCTCCTTCACTCACTACCATAATAACATCCGAAATGCCATCATTTGCACAAGTATACTTTTCTGTTGCACCACTTGGCATTGCTACTGTGCCACCACTAAGGTTGCTTGCCATACGCGTTACTTTGATGAAATTATCCGAAAGATCAAAACATCCACTAGAAAGTGCTACTTCTGTTGCATTATCACCTGCCATTGCTGTTACTTCGCCTGTGTAAGCTAATCCCCAAACTAAGCAAACACCTGCACCTGCACCCTCAAAATCTAAGCTGCTTCCAGGAGGAAGACCAAGAATTGTACCAGCTTCATCTGTGATTACATATCTAAAGTCAGTATCAGAATTTCCTTCGTGTGCAAATTCAATTACATCTGCAATGCCATCGCCTGCTATGATACTTACTTCTGTTGTACCTTCTGGTGTGGAAACTGTACCACCATTCACTACTTCCCTTACTACCGTAATAGGGTTTGATAAAGCATAACATCCTTCTAAATCAGTAAGGGCATTATTACCTACTGCAACACCTGTCAAACCATCTTCAAAACTCACATGCCAAATTAGACAAGTACCTGCACCTGCGCCATCTAAGTCAAATGGTGGTCCAGGAGGTAAGCCTATAATAGTACCATCTGTATCTGTAATTACCCAAGCCGAATTGCCTGTATTTCCTTCTAATGCTACATCAAAAGCATCGCTTTCGCCATCCAATGCACAAATCGTTAATTCCGTATCTGTAAAGCTATAGGCTGCCAATCCGAAAGGATTCATTCCTGTGTTAAATTCACCAACAAGTGTAGGCGAAGGTGTTAGGTCATACATGCTTACCTTATAGGAAGTCATGCCACTATGTGTCAAGTATAGTTTGCTGTCGTTGCTGCCTACTGCATAGTTATGTGGAGCAGCATAAGGTGCGTCGGTAGGTTCACCAACTAGAGTGTTTGTTGCAAGGTCGAGTACGTAAGTTGCATCCGTTCCGCCTTCAGAAATGTTTCCTATGTAAAGGTGTGTTCCTGCTGCGTTCATTCCTAAACCGTGTGCATTTGGCACATCAATAGTCGTTACTAAGTCTAAGTCATCACGCTCTAAAACTTGCAATAAATCTGCACCCTGACTTGCCACATATAATAAATCATTAGCGGCTGTTAAAGAAACATGTGGGTCAGCCCCTACTTCTGCTCTATCTATTTCTTCAAAAGTGCTTGCATCGTATTTTACAACATAATTTACTGCTTCTGCGCCATTAATCATCGTTACATAAGCTGCACTATTATCTGGATCAACAATTACATCATGTGGCTTAAAGCCATTATCTATAAGGTCACTTGGAATGCTAAATGTCGTAATACTTTCTAGTGTAGTAGGATTTACTACAGAAACTGTTTTATCTAATTCATTATTCACCCATAGCTGCTGATAATCTGAGCTAATCCACATATGGAATACGCCTTCGCCTGCTGCTACGCTACCTGCTACTGAAAAATCTTTTCCATCAAAAGCAACTACTTGTCCATTATAATCACCTACTAAAACAGTGTTGTTTAGTGCATTATGCACTACATACATCGGTTGTCCATCATTTGGCATATCATAATGGTCGATAAGTATTCCTGCATCGCCATTAATTACAGAAATTGTACCAGAAGCACGATTTGCTATTACTGCGCGATTGCGAATAGTACCTGCCTCTGTAGAAATTTCACCACCATCTACTGTACACGCACCACCTGCTGAACGTACTACTTCTACGAAATTTTCAGAAACCTCAAAACAATCTGTACTTAGGGCGAAATTCCCTACTGTACCACCAAGTAAATATTTCAAATCGCCAGTATACGAAACACCCCAAAGACGGCAAACACCTTCGCCTGCGCCTTCAAAATCAACTGTGTTTCCTGAAGGCGTGCCAATAATCTTATTGTTTTCATCCGTTACAAAGTAAGCAAAGGAAGCCATCGAAGTTGTCTCATGCATGAAAGTGATTGCATCAGAAATACCATCACCAGGAACAGTCGTAATCGACGTTTGTCCATCTGCTGTTGCTACTGTACCACCATCTACATTTGATCTTGTAACGGTGATATAATTATCAGATAAATCAAAGCAAGCATCAGAAAGCGCAACTTCTGCTGCATTGTCGCCTGCCATAGCTGTCAAATTACCTGTATAAGACAAGCCCCAAACACGACAAACACCAGGAGGGACACCTTCAAAATTTTGATTTGTACCACTCAATACCGCTAAAATATTGTTGCTATCATCGGTAACTACATAACGAAAAGCGGCATTGCTGCTACTTGTATTTGTATAAACAGCTATATTATCATAGCCATCTGCCGTACAAATGGTTTTTTCTGTCAGTCCATTGTTTAGTGCTACTGTACCAGCATCTGGAGCTGAACGGACTACTTTCAATGCTTTTTTAGATAAAGTCCAGCAGCCTGTAGCCACTTGTGCTTGGAAGACATTC
>CALGLY010000545.1 GCA_937959095.1 uncultured Saprospiraceae bacterium | reverse complement strand
CAATTTTTACTAATACTGTTCGTCTCACTTTAGCAATATCGCAAGGGTATTTACCAATAATTCCTAAATTCTTCCTACTTTCAATCTTCAAATTAAAACAACACTACCGATATGAAAAAAACACTATTTTGCATATTCAGCTTAGGGCTAATTTTTAGCCTTCTAAGCCCTAACCAATTACTAGCACAGAAAAAAAAGAAGAAGAAAGAAAAAGAAGAAGTCACCGAAGAAAAGAAAAAAGAACCCCTAGACGAAATCGGACTTTCTGCCTTCAAGTTTCGTTCCGTAGGGCCAGCAATTACCTCTGGGCGGATCTCTGATTTTGCGATGCACCCTGATCGTCCGTATGAGTATTATGTCGCGACCTCTTCAGGTGGCGTATGGAAAACGGTTAATTCAGGCACGACCTATAAGCCGATTTTCGATAGTCAAGGTTCGTATTCCATCGGTTGCGTCACTATTGATGAGCGGAATCCAAGTACCGTTTGGGTAGGTACAGGCGAGAACAATAACCAGCGAAGTGTAGCCTATGGCGATGGTATTTATAAATCTACCGATGGCGGTGCGAGTTGGCAGCACAAAGGGCTGAAAATGTCGGAGCATATCGGCAATATCGTAGTGCATCCAGATAATTCGGATGTGGTGTGGGTAGCAGCTATCGGGCCACTTTGGAAAGAAGGTGGCGACCGAGGAGTCTACAAAACCACTGATGGCGGCGACACTTGGGAAGCTGTCCTCACGATAGATGAGCACACAGGCGTGAATGAAGTTGTGATAGATCCACGTAATCCTGATGTCTTGTATGCAGCTGCATTTCAGCGTCGTCGGCACGTATTCACTTATCTTGGTGGTGGACCAAATTCCACAATTTACAAAAGTACCGATGGTGGCACGACTTGGAACAAAGCCAACAAAGGCTTGCCAGGTGTGGATATTGGACGCATTGGTTTGAGTATTTCGCCTGCTGATCCTTCTATTATTTATGCAATAGTAGAAGCCGCACAGGGTAAGAGCGGATTCTATAAATCTACGAATGGTGGCGCGAGTTGGGCAAAACAAAGCGGCTTTGTGACAAGTGGCAACTACTACCAAGAAATCATAGCGGATCCTGTGGATGCAAACACGGTGTATGCAATGGATACATGGATGAGTGCAAGTCACGATGGCGGCAAGAGTTTCAATAAAGTAGGCGAGGATTTCAAGCATGTCGATAATCACTGTATCTGGGTAAATCCTAAAAATAATAAGCACTGGCTTGTCGGTTGCGACGGTGGTATCTATGAAACTTGGGACGCTGCCAAAACATGGGATTTCAAGGCAAATCTACCTGTGACACAATTCTATAAAGTAGCTTTAGATAATGATACCCCTTTCTATAATATCTATGGCGGTACGCAGGATAATTTTAGTTTGGGTGGTCCATCGCGTGTAAATACTACGCATGGCATCCGAAACGAAGATTGGTTTATTACGCATGGGGGCGATGGCTTCGAATCACAAGTCGATCCGAATAATCCTGATATTGTATATGCCCAATCGCAGAATGGTGTATTGGTGCGCTTCGATAGAAAGAGTGGGGAAGAAGTGGGCATTCAACCTAAAGAGCGCAAGGGGGAGAAGGCTTATCGCTGGAATTGGGATTCGCCATTAGCAGTGAGTCCACACAAGGCAGGACGTTTGTATTTCTCCGGAAATAAAGTATTTCGTAGCGATGATTATGGTAATTCTTGGGAAGTGCTTAGTGATGATTTGACCCGTCAAATCAATCGTAACAAACTGGAAGTAATGGGTAGAGTTTGGAGTACGGATGCGGTAGCAAAAAACCGTTCGACTTCGCTTTATGGTGCAATTGTAGCCTTCTCGGAATCAACTTTAGATGCTGATTTATTGATCGTCGGTACGGATGATGGCTTGATTCATATTTCAGAAAATGGGGGTGATTCTTGGCGCAAAGTCGATAATATCACAGGTGTGCCAAATCGTACGTATGTCAATTCGGTTTATGCCTCACAGCACGATAAAAATGTGATTTATGCTGCTTTCAATCATCATAAATATGGTGATTTCAAGCCTTATATTTATAGAAGTTCAGATAAGGGTGCGACTTGGAATAAAATAAGCAATAATCTACCTGAACGGGGTAGTGTCTACTCGATAGAAGAAGATCATGTGGATAAAGATTTGATTTTCTGCGGTACAGAATTTGGCGTATTTTTCTCGCCGAATGCAGGTGGAAATTGGAAGCAACTGAAAGCAGGTGTTCCTACGATTGCAGTGCGTGATTTAGCAATTCAAAAGCGCGAAAATGATTTGGTATTAGGTACATTTGGGCGCGGCTTTTATGTGTTAGATGATTATTCTGCTTTGCGAAATATAGAAAATAAGGAGATGGATTCGGAGGGAGAAATCTTTGCAGTACGCGATGCATTGGCATTTGAGAAGAGTAGTCCACTTGGTTTGCCAGGCAAGTCTTTCCAAGGCGATAGCTATTATGTAGGCGAGAACCTAAGTTCTGCGGCTTTAATTACTTACTACTTGAAAGAAGGTGTGAAATCAAAGAAAGACGAACGCCAAAAGCAAGAAGCAAAGGACGCAAAGGATGGCAAAGGCAATGCCTACCCAAGCTACGAAGACTTGAAAGCAGAGAAGGAAGAATATAAATCAGAATTAGTATTCACAATAAAAAATGCGGCTGGTAAAGTCGTGCGTAAATTGATGCGTCCTGCTTCGGCTGGCGTGCAGCGTTTTCAATGGGACTTGCGTTACGCATCGAAAGAGGCGATTAATTTAAGAAAATCAGGCTTCTACAATCCATTTGCTGGCAAATCAGAAGGAACACTCGTTGAGCCAGGGGCGTATACGGTTGAAATGGCATTGTATCACAATGGTGAAATGAAGCCGATGGGCGATGTAGTACCATTCCAAGTGAAAGCACTCGACAATACTGTATTACCTGCTAAG
>CALGLY010000544.1 GCA_937959095.1 uncultured Saprospiraceae bacterium | reverse complement strand
CGATAAATCACGGAATGTACTTTGGGTCGATAATTCAATCTGCCCAATTTATTATCCTTATAACTCGGATAGGTTCTATTCGATAAGAATACCAAAACAATATTATGCTCTGGGTCTGCCCAAGTAGCAGTGCCTGTGAAGCCCAAATGTCCAAAGGTACGTTCGGAAGCTTCCGTCGCCATATTCGGATCTTTTTGCTGGTCGAGTTGTAGCATATCGAAACCAACTCCTCGACGTAAATCATCAGGATGGCGCGTTGTGAATTTATGTATCGTTGCAGGATTCAGGTATTGCGTGCCACCATAGTAGCCCATATTCAAGAGCATCTGCATGATGACCGCTAAGTCTTCCGCATTCGAGAATAAGCCTGCATGCCCACTCACTCCACCTAACATTGCTGCGCCCATATCATGCACATGACCATGTACTTTTTGGTTGCGCCAGTAGCGATCCTCTTCGGTCGGCACTATTCGGCTTTTGCTGTGTTTCTCCAATGGATTATAAGTCATCGTGCGCAAACCAAGTGGCTTATAGAAGGCTTCATTGGTGTAATCATTTATTGGCAAGCCCGTTTGGTGGCGCACCATTGAACTAATCATATAAAACCCTAAATCGCTATAGACATAATCATTTCGTCCTGAAACTTCAGAAGTATAAATTTGTGACCAAATCGAATCTCTGAAATCGCTGCGTAGAAATAATTGGTCGGTCACTTGCACGCTATATTTATCGTCGGTGCGGCGGCTATAGTATTCTGGTAGTGCTTGTGCGCCACGTGTATTGGCTTGTATCGTTTGCTCATAAAAAGGAATCCAAGCGCGCAAGCCTGCCCGATGCGACATAATATCTGCTAGGGCTAAATCTTGCTTATTTGTTCCTTTTACACTCGGCAATGCTTCGCCTAATGCTGTATGAATACTGATTTTGTTTTCTTCCTCTAGCTTCATCACCGAGATGGTAGATGCTGCAATTTTAGTAACGGAAGCCAAATCAAAAATATCGTCTTTTTCTGTTTTGGTTTGCTTGCCATAGGTGTGGTGTCCGTAGGCTTTGTGGAAAACCACTTTCCCATCTTTTGCCACCAAAATAACACCGCCTGGCGTAGCCTCTTGTGCTATCGCATCTAGCATCAAAGAGTCAATCAATTTAAGGGTATCCGAATTCAATCCCACTCGTTCTGGCTCCGAATAGCCCATGCGGAATAGCTCATTCGTGCTGATCCCTGTATTGTATTTACTCTTTTCGGAAGCTGTAACAGGCAAACGACCTCGAATCGGAATTGCGCCAAATATCGCTTGTGCAGCCGCGTCTTGTGCCATAGGGTCTTCCTCATAGGCATTGAGGACGCACTTTATATGATCAAAATATTTCAGCATATAAGGACTACCAAAATTGACAAGTACCACTTGCTTTGTTTCTTGCAACTTCGTGATGAAGTTCTTTTCACTCGGCGAAAGTCCGTAGCTCTTGCTAGAGTAACTACTCAAATCATGCAAACTAACAATCACCACATCTTTATCGCTCAACTTATTTAGCAATTCGCGCTCCTCTGCTTCTGTGATATTTTTATCGGTATGGAACAAAGGCATATTCAGATAAGAACCCAATCGCTTCTGGAAAGGCATGGTTTTATTTGCTCCAATACTCAAAGAAGCTACTCTCAAATCCATGACATCGCGGAAGGGCAGAAGGTCATTGTCATTGCGAACTAGCGTAAGCGCATTCTCATAGAGTTTTTGCTTTATAGCTTTCGCGTTTGAGTTATTTAAGTCTTGGCGTACATTTGCTTCTTCGATAGGCTCTTGCTTAGTAGTGAGACCTAAGTTATATTTTGCAAGCAATACTTTCTTCACACTCGTTCTTAGCTGTTCATCCGAAAGCCTGCCATCGCGGATATAATCCTTTATCACTTCTATTGCTGCTACAATATCTACGGGGAGCAATAGCACATCATTTCCAGCTAATAGAGCCTCGGCTTCCACTTGTCCGCTTTTGAAGTGCTTGGTTACACCTTTCATTTCTAGCGCATCCGTGAAGACTAAGCCCTGATAGCCCATTTCTTCTTTTAATATCGTCGTAATCGTATTACGCGATAAGGTAGTTGGACGATTTTTGCGATCATCTAAAGCAGGAACACTCAAGTGCGCTACCATCATGCTTCCGATACCTTCTTCTGCTAAGATGCTAAATGGGTATAATTCTACACTATCCAAACGCTCGCGCGAATGGGGAATAATAGGTAAATCGAGATGTGAATCTACATTGGTATCGCCATGTCCTGGGAAGTGTTTTGCACAAGCCATCACTTGATAGTCTTGCATCCCCTTCATGTACATAAAGCTCTTCACAGAAACATTGTAGCGGTTTTCGCCAAAAGAACGCGTATTGATAACTGGATTATCTGCATTATTATTCACATCGGCTACTGGCGCAAAATTGACATGAATGCCAGCGCGGCGCATCTGATAGGCAATTTCTTTACCCATATCATAAATCAAGCGATTATCCTGAATAGCTCCTAAGGTGAGTTGGCGCGGAAAGCTGATCGTGCTGCTTTTCATTCGCATCCCCAAGCCCCATTCGCCATCAATAGCGACCATAAGCGGTAGTTCGCTGAGTTCTTGATAGCGATTGATAAGTTTGACTTGCGCTTCGGGGGTGCCTTGAAAAAAGCAAAGTCCGCCAACGTGTTGGTTGCGAATCATGCGTTCCACTTTGGCGATATGCTCTGGGCCTTTATCGGAATGGGCACGTACCATGAACAGTTGCCCCAATCGCTGATTGACGCTCATTTCGTTGTACATAGAATCTACCCAGATCTGTGCTTCGGCCGTTGCAGGCGAAATAATGCTATTGTCACTAGCATCGGGATTGGTCGTTCCTACTAGTGTTGGGACGACAATACAGATGACTAATAGCAGCGTGTTTAAAACTTTGACGCTCATTGTTTCGTGAATGTGTGATTGAACTAAAATCGGTATTTGAAAACTTTAAATTAGGAAGGCAGCTCTTTGGCAAGACATAATCAATAAATACTAAAGACTTCTTGACATTATGTCTCAGTTATTCCATTTTCTCAAGAAGCTGCACTGATTGATTAACGCTCATTCTAACGAACTCGCTGCTAATCAGCGCAAAAGTACATAAATCCTTGCTTTTTTTATATTTCTAGTAGTGATAGCTAGTTGTTTGTAGTAAAAGTAGGGTGATTGGTAACAGTTCCAGAATATGCCGCACTTAAAAAATAACCTTTGGAGTGGACGAAAGTGCAACACACATCGTTCTTGGTTTGCGCTTTTTAACTAAAGCCCCTTACTGAATAGGTAAAACTCGTCTTATTTTTTTCATTTTAAAAAATTAGAACTATGCAAAAGACAATGTTCTTGCTTGCACTGGTATTGCTATGCGTACAAGTACAGGCACAATTCGTAATAAAAGGAACAATCACAGACCAGTCTGGTGAACCTCTTATTGGAGCTAGTGTATTGGAAAAAGGGACAACTAATGGAGTAGTTACAAATTTTGATGGGATGTATACGATTACTCTAAGTGATTCCTTAGCGACTTTAGTGATTGCCTACACAGGTTTTAATAGAGAAGAGATAGCAATAGGTGCTTCCAAAATCGTAGATATTATGATGTCAGAAGGTGTTTCACTTGATGAAGTTGTAGTGACAGCTCTTGGTCTGTCGAGAGAGAAAAAATCTCTCGGCTATGCTTTGAGTAAGCGAAGAAAACGTAACAAGATATCTAATCGCATTAGTAATACTCCTGTGATTTCCAACACAGAAGAATACGACCTCATCAACGAAAATCGCTTCTATAAATCGAGTGCCGAACCACAATCCACTTTCTCTATAGATGTGGATGCAGCATCCTATAGCAATCTACGCCGCTTCCTGAATAACAATCAAAAACCACCTGCTGATGCCGTCCGCATCGAAGAAATGATTAATTATTTCAATTATGATTATCCTGAACCACAAGGAGAACACCCCTTTGAAGTAATCACGGAAGTAGCCGAATGTCCTTGGCAAAAAGAGCATAAATTGCTACATATTGGCTTGCAAGGAAAGAAGATAAAAACCGAAAATTTGCCGCCTTCCAACCTCGTTTTCCTAGTGGATGTATCGGGGAGTATGTCCTCGTCGAATAAGCTGCCTTTGCTCAAGTCTTCTTTTGAGTTGCTAGTAGAGCAAATGCGGCCGCAGGATCGAGTTGCGCTTGTGGTGTATGCAGGTGCGGCAGGCGTGGTGCTGCCTTCCACGAGCGGTAAAGACAAGCAAAAAATCCTGACGGCACTCAATGGCTTACAATCGGGTGGTTCTACGGCTGGTGGACAAGGCATAAAGTTGGCCTACAAAATAGCCAAAGAAAACTTCATGGAGCAAGGCAATAACCGCATCATTCTAGCTACCGATGGCGATTTCAATGTAGGAACAAGCAATGACAATGAGCTCGTGCGTCTCATCGAGGAGAAACGCGAAAGTGGTGTCTTTCTAACGGTTTTAGGCTTCGGGATGGGGAATTATAAGGATAGTAAAATGCAAAAACTCGCCAATAAAGGCAATGGCAATCATGCCTATATTGATGGCTTAGAGGAAGCTAAAAAAGTGCTCGTGAGTGAGTTTGGTGGCACGATGTTTACGATAGCAAAGGACGTGAAAATTCAAATAGAATTCAACCCGACCGAAGTAGCGGGCTATCGCTTGATAGGCTATGAAAATCGCCTTTTAGCAAATGAAGACTTCGAAGATGACACCAAAGATGCCGGCGAACTAGGTGCAGGACATACCGTGACTGCCCTCTACGAAATCATTCCAGCAGACGTGCAATCGAAATTTTTGAAAAACAAACCAAAATTGAAATATCAAAAACAAAAAATTAAAAAAAGTACGGCTTCAAGCAAGGAATTGGCAACAGTCGCGCTGCGCTACAAAGAAGCAAACGGCAGTAAAAGCCGTCTATTGGAAGAAGTCGTTTCTAACACAGAACGTACTGCTGAAAAGGCGAGTGATAATTTCCGTTTTTCGGCAGCCGTGGCAGCATTTGGGATGTTGTTGCGCGATTCTGACTTTAAAGGCACAGCTTCTTATTCGGATGTTTTAGCATTGGCTAAAAAAGCAAAAGGTAGCGATGCTCAAAACTACCGAGCGGGCTTTATTAAATTGGTAAAACAAGCACAGAATATAGAACATAAAGAGGGCTTAGGAAAGCGCTAAGTACAGATTTAATATTGAACTATATAAGGCATATAAGAAAGGTGAAATACATGTCACTTTGGCTTATATGTCCTTATATGCCTTATATGGTTTAAAACCTAATCAAACACCACTGTTCGATTCTGATAGGCTAAAATCCGACGATTCAGCATTAACCAAATCGCTCTAGAAAGCACTAACTTTTCTACATCCTTTCCTTTCCGAATAAGGTCTTTTATACTTTCACGATGCGAAATTTTCACGACATCTTGCTCAATAATCGGGCCAGCGTCCAATTCTGCGGTAACGAAGTGACTAGTCGCTCCAATTACTTTCACCCCACGCCGATAGGCTTGATGATAAGGTTTTGCGCCAATGAAAGCAGGCAAAAAGGAATGATGAATATTGATAATTCGATTGCGATACGTACCGATAAGGGTATCCGTTACAATCTGCATATAACGCGCCAAAACAATAAGGTCGATGCCTTGTTCGTCGAGCAGTTTTAGCATTTTCTGCTCTTGCTCTATTTTATTTTCCTTTGTGATAGGAAAGTGGTAAAATGGAATATCGAATCGCTTGGCGATATACTCTAAATTAGTATGGTTGCTAACAATAATCGGTTTTTCTGTCCCCCACTCTTTCGATGCCCAACGTTGCAAAATATCATACAAGCAGTGCGACATCTTGGATACAAAAATAGCCATGCGGGTAGGCTGATCCGAGAAATGCAATTCCCAGTGCATTTGGTAGCGATCTGCGATTAAGGTCTTGAAAAATTCTTCTACTTTTTCTTTAGGAATCAAGAAGCCATCGAGTTCCCATTCTACACGCATGAAAAAATGATTTTGTTCTCCATCTACGTGTTGTTCAAGGCTAATAATATTTCCTTTATTGCTGTGCAGAAAGTCTGTCACATTCGCAATAATTCCTTGCTGGTCGGGGCAATGGGCGAGCAATATAGCTGTGCGTTTAGGTGCTGTCGTTTTCATGCTGCAAGTATACTGCTTTTAGACAATTTTGCATGGAAAAATCAACGCTTTGAAATACGATTTCCTGAAATAGAACGCTGCCTAGAACACCGAAAGCGACTAATTTCGGTTTCTCTTGCTTGCACATGCTTTGTTTTTCTACCTTGCACGCGGGCGCGCCACTTCTTCCAGTTATTGAGTTTCATTTGAAACTTCATAAGCTTAATCACTTCGGCTTCTTTCAGTCCAAATTGAGCCGTTATGGCATCGAAGGGTGTGCGGTCTTCCCATGCCATTTGTATGATACGATCTATGTCTCGTTCGGTGAGTTCGTAGGTTAGTATAATTTTTTTTGCCTTCATAAAAGCGAAACGAAACGAAACGCAATTTGTTCTAGCTAAATAATCTATGAATAAAGAAATCTTACGCCTCGCCATCCCGAATATCATCAGCAATATCTCCGTGCCGCTCTTGAGTACCGTTGATACCGCACTCATGGGACGACTCTCCGAATTACACATTGCGGCAGTAGGCGTAGGGGCAATGATTTTCAATTTCATTTATTGGAATTTTGGTTTCCTTCGTATGGGCACGACAGGCATCACCGCGCAAGCCTTCGGAAAACAAGACGAAGCCCTCCTTACTCACACCCTTGGTCGCGCCCTACTTGTGGTACTTGTAGTGGCCTTTGCCTTACTTAGTTTTCAAGTACCGATAGGGGAGGCAGCTATGTATTTGATGAATGCCTCCGAGGCACAAACACCACTCATTGCCACCTATTTTTATATCCGAATATGGGCAGCACCTGCTTCGTTGGGGCTTTTTGCTTTCATGGGTTGGTTCTTCGGAATGCAAAATGCGATTTATCCACTTATTATCACTGTCGTCGTGAATATCGTGAATATCGTCCTCAATTTTGTCTTCGTCCTCCATTTTGGCATGGATGTAGAGGGTGTTGCCTATAGCACCGTCATTGCTCAATATACTGGTTTGTTACTCGCTATTGGTTTATTCTATTGGAAATATAACTACCTCTTGCAACACTACCAGCAAAAGGCAATAGTTGCTTGGGATAAGTTGCGCGATTTCCTACTTATCAATCGCGATATTTTCATTAGAACCGTCTGTTTAACCCTCGCTTTCGGATTGTTCTACAATCAATCTTCCGACGGAGGGGATTTGATTTTAGCAGTCAATGTTATTCTACTCCAATTCGTCAATTGGATGTCCTATGGCGTGGATGGCTTCGCCTATGCGGCAGAGAGTTTAGTCGGCAAATATCATGGTGCAAAAGAAGTAAGTCAAACGCGCAAGGCGATTCGTTTATCCTTTGTTTGGGGCATGGTATTGGCGGCTCTATTTAGTCTAGCTTATGGTCTTTTCGGCTTGCAAATTTTACATGTTTTCACCAATCAAGAAAATATTATCGCAGCTGCTTTACCCTTCTTATTTTGGATGGCTGTTTTTCCATTACTAAGTACGCCTTGCTATCTCTGGGATGGTATTTTCATCGGTCTCACCGCCTCCAAAGCGATGCGCGATAGTATGTTACTCGCCTTTGGTGTTTTTCTGCTTGCACTTTTTACCCTTCAAGTTCCTTATCAAAATCATGGCTTGTGGGCGGCTTTACTATTGTTTATGGTCGCGCGCGGTGGCTTTCAGGCATGGTGGTATTGGCGGGTTATTCGGTGATTTTCTTTTTTTGCCGACTCCCTTAAAAAAATCTTCTTCTTAATACTTGGTCACTTGGCTTGCCCGTACGGGCAAGCCAAACGAATTATAATCACATTTTACTCCTTTCATCGAGTTTTATTCTTGAATCATCGAACTAAATCGCCAAAACTACATCACTTTCCACATATTTGACCCATCGTTTTAGAAATTACCAAATAATATTTTAATACATCAAAATGGAACACGAAATGGAAATCACACATTCGGAAGAAAAAACATGGGGAGTACTGACACACGCTTTAGGTTTAGCAGGCGGTTTTATTCCTTTTGGCAATATACTAGGCCCGCTCTTGATGTGGGTACTAAAGAAAGAAGAATCGAGCTTTGTAGATGAGAATGGAAAATCGTCGCTCAACTTCCAGTTAAGTTTCACTATTTATTATATGATACTTGTCATGGCTTTTGTTCCTATGCTTATTGGAACAGGCGTAGCTATCGAACATTTCAATTATCCTGAGGCTTCTTTGACGCTGCCTTTTCTACTGATAGGATTAATATTGATATTGGCGATAATTCAGTTTATACTCGTCATTGTTGCGTCGCTGAAAAGTGCAAATGGAGAAGTCTTTCGTTATCCATTGAGTTTCCGTTTTTTGAAGTAAAACTTAGTCATCGGACGCTTCTACAAGCGTCTGATGGTTACATTTATAACAAAACAAAAGTCCTCCTAAAGCTTCCGCACCAATAACACCCCATCTCGAATAGGCAGCATAATGTTTTCTACGCGCTCGTCGGCTTGTACCATTTCATTAAAGGCATGAATATCGCGGGTGTCTTTATCGCTCTTTTTGGTGGCTACTTTTCCATCCCAAAGGACATTATCAATAAGAATGTGTCCACCTGCATTCATTTTCTGCAAGGCGAGTTCATAATAGAAGGCATTATCAAATTTTCCTGCATCTATAAAGACTAAATCAAACACGACTTCTAAGCTAGGAATAATCGTCTTGGCATCGCCGATATGTAGTTGAATTTGGTCTTCTAGTCCTGCTTTTTTGATGTATTTTCGGATGAGGTATTCTAGTTCTTCATTCACTTCTATGGTGTGCAGTTGCCCACTTTTTTGCAAGCCTGCAGCGAGACAAATAGCCGCATAGCCCGTAAATGTCCCGACTTCTAGCACAGCTTTTGGGCGTATCATTCGACTTAAAAAACTAAAAAATTGCCCCTGCAAGTGTCCCGACAACATCTGTGGCGCGAGGGTCTTTAGCCAAGTTTCGCGCTCTAGTTCGTAGAGAATTTGTGCTGGTGTACTAGTGTGGTCGGTACAGTAAGAAGTTATATTTTTTAATGCTTTTTTCATTTTACCCAATCAAATGATTCTATTGCTTTTTGCTTTGTTAATACTAGATATGCCTTAATATCAAATAGCCTTGCATAAGCCTTAAATCGAGAACGATAAGCTGTATTGATGTTGGAAATATAAGACTCGTCGGTATCTGTCCAATTTATGATAGATAGCAGTTTGACTTGTGTAGTATTATCTACATTGAAATTCATAGGTGCACAAGATCGAATTCTATTGCCTTGTGGCTTTTCAAGGATTATAGATGTGATCATACAAATACTACCAATTGATTTTTCGACTAAATTTTTGATTCGAGATTTACTAATATTTTTCTTAATTTCTTCGATTTCACTTGGTGATATATTAGAATCATTTTCTTCGATAAGTTGGTTATTCTCCCAGTTTTTCAATTCAATAACATATAGGATATTGTTAGCTTGGTCATACCAACAAGCGTCCATTTCACGAAGATGTTGTAACTCCTTATAAGCAGCACAATCTTCGAAACGAAAATAGTTTTCATCAGGAAATTCAAGCGTAATAGCACTTTCTGTTATAGGCATAGGAATTAAGTATTTAGGTTAATACGGATTTCTTCATCATACATTCTCAAGGCTTCATCAATAATAGAGTTAGATGGAAGTACACCATCAATCAAGTTGTGAAAAGAAGCATTTATTGTTTGTGGAGATTCACGTTCTAAATTCCAACAGCAAGCATTTATGGTCTCTCGCCTTGCACAGTTCGCCAATTGTTTAATAACAAAATAACTATGAGAAGCTATGAAAATTTGCACCCCTGATTTTGCCATTGCAACTAACATTTCTACCATCTCACGTACTGCATCAGGGTGTAAAGCTGTTTCTGGTTCGTCCATAAAAAGTATAGTACCT
>CALGLY010000543.1 GCA_937959095.1 uncultured Saprospiraceae bacterium | reverse complement strand
GCTACAATTTTCCCAGTAAAAAAAACATTTTAGACAACATACCCACACACTCACCATACATTAGCAAACCCACTGCTGGTATAGCCAGCGGTGCATATCTTTAATTTTATGCTACGAATAGCTACTTGGAGCATTATGCTCATTCTATTTCCAATTTTAGTATCAGCACAAACGGGCTGTCCAAATTGTACCCTCAATTTGCCACCCAACTTACCTGCTGATACCGTCTTCATAGAACCTATGCCTGATGGCAGCGTAGGCGAGGCATATGACGAAGACATTAGCTTCCGCCTCCCCACTACTACCGATGCCGTTGCAGTCTTGGACACGACGGTTTTGCCAGGCTTACCGCTCGAAGAAATTTCGATTACAAGCATCACTAACCTACCTGTTGGCTTAGCTTGGGAAACCGATAGAGCAAACTATATGCTTCCCGATACGACGGATGGTTGTGTGCGTTTTTGTGGTATTCCGCAGCAACGTGGTATGTTCTTAGTGCGCGTGACGCTGACGGCGCGGGTCTTTGTCATTACACAATCTTTGACCTTCAATATGCCGCTTTATATCGGTGGCGCGACGAGTACTACGGATGGTTTTAGCATGGAAAATAATCGCGACTGTGGTACTGCAACCGTCGATTTTTTCAATAATATTCCTAGTCATTCCGATGGTTTCTATGATTATTTTTGGGACTTCGGAAATGGAACAACTAGCACCGATGAAACCCCCAATGCACAACGCTACGAAGAAGCAGGCGTGTATCCTGTGCAGTATCGGGCAATAGTGGATACCGTAGGTTATGTCCTTAACTCGGTCACGATTTTAGAGAATGAAGCCTGTACAGATTTGCTAGGAAATCCAGATCTTTTTTTAGCAATTACGAATGCAGCAGGCGAAGAAATTGCGAGTACAGAACCCTTCGAAGAAGCAGAATTGCCGCTTACTATTCAGCTTTTCACACCGATAAATGAAAACGAAACCTATACGATTAGCTTCACCGATTTTGATCGCTTCCTGGAGGGAGAAGATGATCCTTGTGGAGAATTTCCTTTCACTACGGAGAGTGAAGGCGTAGCAGAAGGGGATTTTATTTTTGAATTAGCTATCCAAAATAATCGCGATACGATTACATCTGTAGATTCGGTTTATGTTTTTGCCATTCCTGATGCACCCGATATTTTTGTGAGTCCATCGGAGGAAGTATGCGCGGGCGAAACCGTAGGATTGAAAACAACGACTTATGCCGAAAATCTACAATGGTACAAGGAGGAGGAGATTATTTTAGATGCTATCGCTCCGAGCATCAATGTGATGGAAACGAGTAAATATCAAGTCGCTTACACCTCCGAAGAAGGCTGCACAGCATTCTCTGATTTTCAGACGGTTTTAGTGAACCCACTGCCACCTATTCCTATTTTTAGTAATGAAAATAATCTATTGCAGCTTTCTGATTTAGGTATTCTAACTAATAATCAAAACCTGCAATGGTATTTAAATAATACGCCTATCGCTGATGCTACAACGCCTACTTGGTGTGCTGAAACATCGGGGATATATACGCTAGAAATTACGGATGTTGCGACGGCTTGCACCAATAGTTTTTCTACAGAAATAACACATGATGCGGCTATTGTAAATTGTAATTTGACCAATGTGGAAGAACTAGAAGTGGCAAATTTGAATATCTATCCGAACCCTACGACGGGTCTACTCTATTTAGAATTGGATACAAATGGAAAGGAAAAAATCAGTTGGAGTCTATTCGATTTGATGGGTAGAAAGCAGCTTGCACAAGTAGCAACGGATAAACAACAACTCGATTTATCACAGCTTCCAAGTGGTATTTATTGGCTAGAATTGCGGTCAGAAAATGCTGTTTTGACACGGAAAGTTGTGAAACAATAAGCAATTTAGAACCTGCCTGAATGGAACTGGCAGGTTCTAAATTTAAGTATTAATCCAAATCTTCTGAACCATCATAGTTCAACAAGGCTTCTTCCAGAGAAACACCAATTAATTCTTCTACTAGAATTTTTGCACTCCGTGTTTCTAGCTCTGAACGCAAGCGTTCTTCTACTGCCTTGTGGTAGGTGCTAGATGCATTATTTACATCCTCGAATTCTGCTAAGTCTTTCTTGAAGAGTTCCAAAATCAGGCGCATATTTTCGCTGGCATCCGATTCTGTTTTGGCGCGCTCTTCTACTGTCTTTTGTGCATATACGTAAGTCACATAACGACTCAATACTTGTGCTCGCAAATTCAGCTTATTGGTATTCACAGATGAAACGACCATTTTGGCGTTCTCCTTTGCAATAGCTACGCGATGCTTCGTCGTGAACAGTGGCAATAAGCGGAAAGATACCCCAACGCCTAAGCCATTTGCTTGTCCTGCACCTACCAACATGCCATTTTCACTAACGACACCGTCAGTTACTTGTATACCTTCACTATTGCTAAATTGATAATTCACGAAAGGCGTAAAGCTTTCCCAAATTCCAAGTTTCGCTTCTTTAATTCGTAGGTTAGCAATATTTTGGTGCTGTTCCATTTGCTCTGCATTCGGGCTATTCAGCCAAGCCAAATACACCAAATATTCCTCGAAAGACGATACATCATCCTTCGATTTTACTATCATATCATAATCTAACTCCTGCGCCTGTGTGCTGAACGGCAAGAGCATAGCCGTGAAAAGCACTATTGTAATCAGTTGTCGCATAATATATTCATGTTTTGGACAGATATGAGTGGTGAGATATGAATGATGAATAATTTAAAAAACGTTCATCACTCCTATCTCATAATTCATCACTCAAATCACGCTTCATCAAAATCTTTTAATCGTACTACTAAAGCTAAGACGGTGTTGAACACCAAATTGGTTGGGAGCATATAAGTTGCTTCTTGCGGATAATTAGCAATAATAAGCAAGAAGATAATATTTGCTAGGCCTAAGTAAATCACTTTTATGGTGTGATCCTTGACTCGAAAATAATAATAGACTGC
>CALGLY010000542.1 GCA_937959095.1 uncultured Saprospiraceae bacterium | reverse complement strand
AGGAGATGATGATTACGATTGCTTAATCATTGTAGGTGCGTTCAAAGTAGCTGAAAATGCAGATGTAATCACTTCGCAATTAGAAAAAGAAGGCTTTACTTATCGAAAAATCATGAATAGAGGCTTTACTTGCGTAGGTATTCCAGTGGCTTGTTCGAATAGTGCGGGAATCGTTGCTACTAAAGCTAAAATGAAGGCTAAACTGAAAGTAGATCCTTGGGTATTGAAGAAATAGCCCACGAAAATCGTGAAGGCGCAAAGCAATCAAAAAACTCTGCGCCTTCATGACTTTGTAATGGTAAAACGAGTAGTATAAAATGTCTGATTTATTCTTATTTTTTGCCTAAATAAAACGTTTAAAATTCCGAAACTCTAAATACTTTGTCTAAAATCACCCTATCTTGTAGATCGTCTAAAAAGAACAAAAGCCTGCCATCCGAAGATGACAGGCTTTTTATTTTTGCTGCATTAAATCTTATAGAAGACCAAGAGGTCTTATTTCATTATAACTACTTGCTTCGTTAGCTGTCTATCAGCTGCTTGCACTCTTACATAGTACACACCAGCTGCAAAGTCAGCTACATTAAGCACTTCTTTTACAATTGTTACGTCCGATAAGTTCTGCGTGCGTACTACTTGCCCCATCGCATTGATAAGTTCGATAGTTGCATCGCCTGCTGTTTCCAATTCAAAATCTACGAATAACTCGCTATTCGTTGGATTTGGATAGTGCTTGAAGTCGAAAGAAGGAACTGCTGCTGTAGTTGCTAGATCGCGGATAGGTGCTGGTGCATCATTGCGATTTTCTACTTCATCTTCATTCGTGAAGGAAGCTACTTGTCGGAAATTAATTGCATCTATATAGAATTCATAGGAATGATCTACTGGATAGAAATTCATAGAACCTAGTACATTTAATCCGTTGTTTCCACCTGCTGTTTGCGTAAAGTTCCAAGTCGCTACTGGTCGTCCTGCTATTACAAGGCGTACGCGGTTATTGTCGATGTCAATTTCTTGACTAATACTATTCCAAGCATTCATTGCATAGAAGAAGGTCTGATTTACGCCACCGATGCGTACACGTCCTGTGCCATTTCCATCAAAGTACACCTCGTAAGCATGCTGATAATTGCTGCTGCCTGGTGCGAATTGGTGTAAGATATTGTAGTAGCCTTTATCGCCACCGAATAGATACATCTTGAAGTTCAAGATATACTTACCAGAAGTACGATTACCCAATTGCAATACCACATCTTGTGCGCCACCTGATGCTTGTGTTGCTTTCACTTTCAAGTATCGGTTGCTTGCGCTTTCGCGGATTGCACCATCTTGTGCGCCACCTTCTTGACCTGACCACGTTGTCCAACAATTTGATTGAGGACCTAGCGCACCTAGGTAATAGCTATCGAAATCTTCGCAGAAATCAGCGTAGTAATCGGTACATGCACAGTCGTCACCCGTATTGGTGTTGCCTGTGATTTGTACAGCATTCTCCCAAGAGCAAGTATTATTATCAGTCTCGTCGCGTTCTGTTACTTGATTTGCATAATCAACGATAAGTCCTACATAATAAGTTCCAGCAGGAATATTACTTGGTATTGCGCCACTGAAAGCAACCGTTGCTATTTGACCTGAATTAAGCGCACCTACTGCACTACTTCCTAAGAAATAGTCGTTAGCAGTGATATTAGCATCACTAGATAGATAGTAGCCTACTTGACTAGCACCTGCTTGGCTTGGCCCATTATTTTGTACTTGAGAACCTACAATGCTAATTTGATTTCCACTTCCACTAAGTTGTCCTCTATTTTTACATCTTAGGTCTGGCTTTTGATTGCCACCACCACCAGAGTTGCCTGTAATTTGAATACGCGTATAGAAGCAACAGTGATTGTCAATTTCATTCGACTCTGCTACTTCGTTTTGGTAGTCCACTATTACACCTACATAATAAGTGCCAGCAGGAATATTGAAGTTTGCAAGATTGATGCTAATTGCTTCTGCACTACTTTGTCCTGCGCCTAATGCACCTACAAAATCTTCCCCTAAGTAGAAATCACTTGTCGTGAAGTCCGTATCAAGCGATAGATAGTAGCCTACGCGATGTGCGCTTGCTGGTGCATTTCCGATATTGGTAACGATAATATTATTTACATTGATTGTAGAACCTGTTACGCTCAAGTTGCCACAGCTAACCACAAGGTCAGGTTGTGCTTGATTGTCAGGAATCTGAATCGTTGGATTTGTGAAATAACAATCGTTATTATTGTATTCATTCGATTCTGCTACTTCCCCTTCATTATCAATTACGTAGCCGATATAGTATGTACCTGGAGACAGTCCCAAGCCTGCGATACTGAAATTCGCTGTTGGTAAAGTCGTACTTTGTCCTGCACCTAATGCATTAAGAGGTATATTTCCTAATAGAATATCAGTAGCTGTGAAGGTCAAATCTGTAGATAAGTAAACACCTACCTGACTCGCACCAGCTGCTGCATTACCTGAATTGATAACTTTTACCCATCCTATTTCTACCACATTACCATTGATGCCTACTTCGCCTTGACTCATACACGCCAAATCAGGTTGTGTGTTAGAGATCGTCGCGGTCGTTGTCCAGTAGCAATCATTATTATCATTTTCATTCGACTCGTGTACATTGTTTTGGTAGTCAATGATTGTACCAATAAAGTATGTACCAGCCGGAATATTTAAGCTTGCAATATCTACACTAAATGGATTGAGCGTTGTGCTTGCGCCTGCCGCCAAACCTCCTACATACGTATTACCTAAGTAATAATCATTGGTCGTGAAATATTGATCGGTAGATAGGTAATAGCCTACAAAGAAGCCACTTGCTGCTGTACTTCCATTATTCTGTACCTTCATCCATGATACATCTACTTGTGTGCCTTCTACAGTCATTTCACCATCATCCATGCACGTCAAGTTCGGCTTACTGCTGTTCACCACTACTTTAGGTGATGTCCAGTAGCAATCGTTATTATCGTACTCATTTGTTTCCGCTACTACATTTCTGTGGTCAAAAATGAAGCCGATATAGTAGGTGCCTGGTGCTAAGCCTAATGAGCTTAGGTCAATCTGAAAGTCAGGTGCCATCGCTGATTCTCCTGGTTGAAGTGATGGAATGTACACTTCACCCATATAAATATCCGAAGTCGTGAAATTCAAATCCGTAGATAGGTAGAAGCCAAGATGACTACCGCCTGCTACGCCACCACCAGTATTTTGGACTTTCACCCAAGTAATATCTAGTACGCTACCATTCGGTTCTAATTCCCCGCGTGTCATGCACGTTAGGTTCGGTTGTGCTGCTGATATATGTACCGTAGTATCCCAGTAGCAACCTTGTGTGCCTTCCTCTTCTACTACAGAATTTCCTGTGCCATTGATTACGAAACCAATGAAGTAATTCCCCGCAGGTAAGCCTAAGTTGACAAGATCTACATTGAATGGATTCAACATATGCATCTGCCCAGGCTGAATAGAAGGAATATTTACGCGACCTAATAAATGGTCATTCGATGTGAAATTCATATCAAGTGATGCGTAGAAACTTACAGAAGTACCGCCTGATACTACATCACCTACATTTTTGATTTTCACCCAACTTACATTCACCTTTGTTCCATCAATATCGATTTCGCCATCATCGAAGCACAATAAATCTGCACCAAGCGGAGTGTTATCAATCACGATAGGATCATCGTACCCACAATCGTCGTTATTTTCTTCGTTTTCTTCCTCTACATCAAATTCATGATCGAGCAAGATTCCAATGGTATATTCTCCTTGTTCTAGACCTTCTACTGTACTTTCTGCAATAGTACCTGCGAATTGGTCAATCGTAGTCGTTTCACCTACTTCGATGCCTGGAATAGTTTTTGAACCGATAAGAATATCACCTTCATTACCATAAATA
>CALGLY010000541.1 GCA_937959095.1 uncultured Saprospiraceae bacterium | reverse complement strand
CTCCCGTACACTTAACTCCTCTCGAAGTGATCTCACTTCAGATAACAACAAATCAATCTTTTCTTGTAACCGTTTGATAATATGTGAGAAGAATTTTATCATTTGACTATTTTACTTCCTCACAAAGTGAATACTTTTTCTCTAATTATTTTTCCCTTTCTTTTAACTATTTTTTCCCTTTTATACATCCGAGTAGTAACAAATTTCTTTACTATGACACAAGTAGAGGGCTTCGGCTTGGAGCGTGGAGAAACGCTTAGATATCGGGGAAATGCCTTCAACTCGA
The DNA here is from genome assembly GCA_937959095.1 of uncultured Saprospiraceae bacterium. Classification (GTDB taxonomy): domain Bacteria; phylum Bacteroidota; class Bacteroidia; order Chitinophagales; family Saprospiraceae; genus JAAUTG01. The sequence goes on along the minus strand of CALGLY010000541.1, from coordinate 3,765 downwards.
ATCGTATTGCTCGCTTGAAATTAGATATTATGGTCATAGAGGAGCGAGTAGAAGAAATTATCAAAATGCTAGTTGAAAAAGGACGCACGGGCGAAGTAGGCGATGGCAAAATCACTGTCTACGATATTAACCAAGTCGTTCGCATTCGGACAGGTGATAAGGGAGAACAAGCAATTTTGCCTTCAAAATAGCATAGCACCTGCGTCTTATTTGCTAGAATCCAAATACTTCCCTATTGTTGCAGTACGAAGGAAAAAAATATGCTCAACACCTTGCAACATATCATTCCTAATAAGCATCCGCTGCGGTGGTTGCTTTTAGGATTCGGGGGACTGTCCATTGGAAGTATTTTGCTTGCGTTGGCTACAGACTTCTATCTGTTGTTGGCCTTACCTATGGCATTCCTAGTCGTCTATGTAGCAATTGTTGATTTCAGGGTGTTGTTCTATCTTTTGTTGGGCTGTTTGCCGCTTTCTACCGAGTTGTATTTCGATAATGGAATGGGGACAGATTTCCCGAGCGAACTCCTCATTATAGGACTCATGGGCGTTTATTTGCTCTATGCTTTTCGGCACAGCGACCGCATAGATGGGCGTTTCTTTCGGCATCCCATTAGTATACTCTTAGCTTTGCACCTAGGCTGGATTATGGTAACAGCAGTTACTTCTAGCTACCTGATGATTTCTATAAAATTCGTACTAGCAAAGATTTGGTATATCGTCACCTTCTACCTCTTAGCGGGACATTTATTACGCACCAAAGCTGATATTAAGCGAGTCTTTATCTGTGTCTTTTTTCCATTGATTTTTACGGTTATCGTCACGCTCATTCGGCATTCGGCTTATGGTTTTTCCTTTGAGGATGTCTTTCGCGTGCTGCACCCCTTCTATCGCAACCACGTGAATTATGCCTGCCTTATGGCACTCTTTTTCCCTTTTGTATGGTATGCGGTATTTTGGTATAAAGACCGCCCTTTTGCCCGCAATGCGCTGTTGCTAGTCATTCCTTTTTTGCTAGTAGCTATTTATTTATCCTATACGCGGGCTGCCTATGTCGCCTTGATTTTAGCAGCAGGCGTGTATGTTGTCATTCGCTTGCGTTGGATGAAATATATGCTTGGTGCTGCAGTCGGTCTACTCTTTCTGGGTGTTGCCCATTTAAGCCACAAAAATAACTACCTCGACTACGCGCCCGACTACGAGCGCGCCATCACACACAAGGAATTCGACGACCTGCTAGAAGCGACCTACAAGCTAGAAGATATTTCTACCATGGAGCGGGTATATCGTTGGGTGGCAGCTTCTTTTATGGTTGTAGATAAGCCTGTGATGGGTTTCGGGCCAGGCAATTTTTATCATTTTTATCATGGCTACACGGTCAGTCGTTTTCAGACCTATGTGAGCGATAATCCAGAAAAATCGAGTGCGCACAACTATTATCTTACTATAGCGCTAGAGCAAGGTATCCCAGGACTGTTTATCTTTCTATTACTTTGTTTTTATGCCCTTATTCGTGCAGAAAACGCTTATCACCGTACTAAATCCCGCGATGATAGAACTTACCTTCTCGCAGCTACTCTTTCTTTTGTTATCATTCTAAGCGTCCTACTCATCAATGACTTGATAGAAACCGATAAAGTGGGGGCGTTCTTCTTCTTGATGCTTGCTATTATTGTGAATTGGGACTTGAAGACTAAGGAAGTAGGGATAGAAGGTGGTGGAGAATTAAGGAATGTTTCAAAAGAATCTTTCTAAAGTCGCGTGGTTCTAGTATTAGAAGAATAAACTAGACAATTTAGGCTAGATATTTTTTCTTCTAATAAGTTTTCAAAAACCCTGTCTGCCGTCAGGCAGGCGCGTATAGCTAGCTAAATAAGGCTTTTTTAAGATTTATTAGAGGGAAAAGGATCAGTATAAATTGTCTAGTTTATTTTTGTACATCGCCTTAAGTCAATGTTTTCGCTAAATTGAAAATGAGTAATCAATGCCTTCGAAATTTCTTGACAAGGAGATTTGGAGCGCGCCAAAAATAAAACAGCCGAAGATTTTTAAAATCTTCGGCTGTTAAATATTATTCTTGTCGCTCCGCCTTCATCTGTGGAAAGAACAGCACTTCCTGTATAGATTGCTGATTGGTCAGCATCATCGTTAAGCGATCAATACCGATACCTAAGCCCGATGTAGGTGGCATACCGTATTCAAGCGCGCGTAAGAAATCATCATCGACTTCCATTGCTTCATCATCGCCTCGGGCAGCTAGTGCCGACTGTCCTTCCAGACGCTCGCGCTGATCTATCGGATCATTCAACTCCGAATAGGCATTCGCTATTTCCTTGCCATTCACGAACAACTCAAAACGCTCCACCAAACCTTCTTCCGTTCGGTGCTTCTTCGCCAATGGTGTCATTTCTATCGGGTAATCCGTGATGTAGGTCGGCTGAATCAGATTTCCTTCCACTTTTTCCCCGAAGATTTCATCTATCAGCTTGCCTTTGCCCATCGTGCCATCCGTAGAAATATGCAATTGCTTACACACAGCGCGTAGCTCGGCTTCGTCCATTTTCGATACATCAATATCGGTATATTCCTTGATGGAATCGTACATACTGATTTTGCGATAGGGACCTTTGAAATCTATTTCATTGTCGCCCACCATTGCTTTGGTGCTGCCGTTCACTTTCAGGGCGATGTGTTCGATGAGGTTTTCCACCATCTCCATCATCCACACATAATCCTTATAGGCTACATAGATTTCCATAGAGGTGAACTCTGGGTTGTGCGTTCTATCCATGCCCTCATTCCTGAACATTTTCCCGATTTCATATACGCCATCGAAGCCACCTACAATGAGTCGCTTCAAGTACAATTCATTTGCGATACGCATATACAAAGGCATATCAAGTGTATTGTGATGCGTAGCAAACGGACGCGCTGCTGCACCACCATGAATCGGTTGCAAAATCGGTGTTTCTACTTCTAGCCAGCCTTTATCATCAAAAAAGCGACGCATAGAAGATACGATTTGACTGCGCTTAATGAAAATATCGCGGTACTGCGGGTTCACCGTCAAATCGACATAGCGTTGGCGATAGCGCAATTCAGGATCCGTGAATTCATCATAGACATTGCCTTCGTCATCGCGCTTTACGATAGGTAGCGGGCGGAGCGATTTGCTTAGAAAAATAAATTCTTCTGCTCGCACACTCGTCTGGCCTGTTTTCGTTTTGAATGCTTTTCCCTTCACTCCCACATAGTCGCCTATATCGAGTAATTTTTTGAAGACTTGATTGTATAAATCTTTGTTTTCGCCTGGGCAGATTGCATCCCGTGCTACATATATCTGTATACGCCCCGATGAATCTTGGATTTCTGCGAAAGCTGCCTTGCCCATCACGCGGCGCGTCATCACGCGGCCTGCGATTGCTATATCTTGAAAGTTGTTCGTTTCTTCAAAATAACCTTCTTCAATATCGTTTGCCATGGCTGTCACCACGAATTGCTCCGCAGGATAGGGTTCTACACCAAGGTCTCGAATTTTCTGAAGATTTTCCCGTCTTACGATTTCCTGTTCGCTTAATTGCATCTTATTTATTTTAGTAGATATGAGACGTTAAGATGTGAGATATGAGACTTTTTGTCTACTCTCCAAATCAAATCTATTTTACATTTGTCCGTCTACTTATTTGTTTTATTGCCAACCTTTTTTTTGGTTGTTTAGTTCACCTCCTTCTTCAATATGTAATGAAGAATTAATTAACTGAACAGT
>CALGLY010000540.1 GCA_937959095.1 uncultured Saprospiraceae bacterium | reverse complement strand
TGCTGTACCAACATGTAATCGTTTTGAGCTTTAGCTGAGAGTGTAGAAGTTGTTGTTGTTGTAGAAGTTGTCATGTTCATGGATAAATTTAGTTAACCCTAAAATTAATATATACCGATACGTTCATTTGTTGATGTTTTTTATTGATAGCGGCTTAATTATCAACAGATAACAAATCAACAGAATAAACAAAAGTTCACCATTTGTTTTTGTTTCCAAAGAACAGGATGGGCGCAAATATGATATAATACAATACCATTGCCACATCTAGCACTGGAAGCCAAAACCACAAAGAGTATTCATCAAGCTTGCGCAAGATGTAACGACTGACTAGCAATATAATACTCATGCGGATGATGTAACCGATTAAAAAAATCGGAACGTACCCTAGTATAATTAAAAGTGTCCCCAAGAATAGATGTCCAAAATGACTTGCTGAAAGCAGCCCAAGGAGCATCTTGTGTGTTAGACGATAGGAAGTACTCGTACTGTAATGTCTTGTCTTCTGCCGATACCACGCTACCCACGTGCGTTTCGGTTCAGAATGTACGAATGACTCTTCGTCAATGTTTACTGTAGTGTTGTTCAGATGAGCGATTGCGTTGATGAAGAGGTCATCATCACCGGAGGCAATATGCTCATGGGATTGGAAACCGCCTGCTTCATAAAATAGCGACTTCCGATACATCATGTTTCTACCAACACCCATATAAGGATGTCCCCAAATTGCAAAGGAAAAATATTGAATCGCAGTCCAAACAGTTTCATACCTAATAAAGGTGTTTAAAACCGTTTTTTCCTTGAAATAAGGTCCATAGCCAAGAACGATGGACTTATCTTTTGTTAAAAAACTTTGCATGGAACGCAACCAATCGGAGTTGCGCGGCGTACAATCAGCATCACTTAATAAAAGAACGTTATTGGTTGTCTTAGCGATTCCCGCTGCAAGTGCAAATTTCTTTCCGACTTGCTTCGGGTCAGGTTGTTGCCTGTTTACGATGTGCAAGATAGGACTAACTTTTTGAAATTCCAAAAGAACATTTAAAGTTTCATCCGTCGAATTGTCATTTACTACGACAACTTCAAAGAAAGGGTAGTTTTGGTTTAGGAAGTGGCCTAAATTTTTTTTTAAATTTTCTGCTTCATTCTTTGCACAGATCACAATGGAGACGGGAACAGGTTCAGGAACAGGGGTTTTATCAGCCTTCCAGCGCGCCATTTTAGAAAACACAAAAAGCCAATACCACAATTGCACCGCCGTAGCTGCCACAAAGAGAAGTATTATTAAGATAGGTATTGTCATTGTCTTCGCCAAATTGAAAATTAAAAATGGATAATTGAAAATTATTAAAAGCCAAAATATGTAATGTATTCTTAATAGATTTTTTGCGAAAAAAATTACTCCTAATTTTCAATTTTTAATTCTCCTTTTTCTCTTATCAGCTATAAATTTCTTCTATCTGCTTCTTAAAACGATCCAAAATCACAGGACGCTTCACTTTCAAGGTAGGGGTGAATGCACCATCTTCAGCAGTCCATTCTTCGTGTAACAAATGTACTCGACGTAATTTTTCGTGAGAAGAGAGTTGCTCATTTAGTTCTTCTATCAATTGGTCATAGAACTGTTGGACTTTCGGGTTAAGTACCATAAACTGTGGCCCAGTCCAATGGACATTATTCTCTTTGCACCATTGCTGGAGCATTATAAAATTAGGAATAAGCAATACCGCAACAAAGGCACGATTATGCCCAATCACCATGCATTGCTCGATATAGGAAGAACTCTTTAGCAAGGTTTCTATATGCTGCGGCGCAACATATTTCCCTTGTGAAGTCTTAAAAATATCTTTCTTCCTATCTGTAATAGTCAAGAAATGCTTATGTTTGAAGGTACCAATATCTCCTGTACGCAGCCAACCATCATCAGTGAAGATAGCCGCCGTTGCTTCGGGTTTGTTGTAATAGCCAAGCATTACATTTGGTCCACAAACTTGTATTTCACCTTCGCCCTTTTCATTCGGATTATCAATTCGCACCTCTACCCCAGGTAATGGGATGCCTACTGTACCAAAATGATAACCGCCTGGCTCAAAGCGATTGAAAGAAACCACAGGCGAGGTCTCTGTAAGTCCGTAGCCTTCTTTTATATTAAACCCTGCTGCTGTGAAAAGTCGTGCTAAATTCGGCTGCAACGCTGCCGCACCTACTATGACTCCCTCAATGCGACGACCTGTGGCACGTCGCCAAATACGGAAAACCAATAAATATGCCAATTTTTGTTTCCACCAATACATCGGAGAGATGCGTCGATCGGGGTACTTCTCCCCTACTTTGATCGCCCAATTCAATACCTTTCGGACAGGCAAGGGCAATTCGCACGCACGTTCTTGGATCCGATCATAGGTCTTTTCCAGTAGACGCGGTACTGCTGTGAAATAGTGCGGACGCACATCGCGCATAATAGCAGGTAAGTTATTTAAATCATCTGCATAATAAACCGATGCACCTGCTGCCATATAGGTATAAGTAACCATACGCTCAAAAATATGACTCATGGGCAGAAAGCTCAGCGTCTTTTTATCACAATTCAACGGTATAGAAGCTAGCGTTGCTTTGATATTACTTACGATATTTTTGTGC
>CALGLY010000539.1 GCA_937959095.1 uncultured Saprospiraceae bacterium | reverse complement strand
TTCGGACTTTTTGTAGGCGGCAATGCGACTGGCGTGGGTTCGGTACTTCGTTTCCCTCGTCGCACGATATCCGATGCCTTCGCAGGACGGTAGGCTTGCTTAGAGCGATTGGGACGCAAGCGATTTAGGAAATGACTCAGCTCCTTCTGTATTAATTCAAATAAACGCATTTTTTTTAATTGAGAATGGAGAATTGAAAATGGAGAATTATGACATGTAGAGGAAATTGCCTAGACGTTTTAAACGTTCAAAAATCTCACTAACCAATTGATAGGAAATTTTCAATTCTCCATTTTCAATTATTTAGTCTTTTTTTTTGGAGGATTTGAGTATAGCTACCAAAATTTTGATAATTTCTTCGCAATCAGGATGAATAGAAGCAAATTCTTTTTCAGAAATATAAGGCAATTCGCAAAAATAAATTGTACAATTTTAGATTAGTTATTTTTTTTTCTAATTCATCTTCAAAAACCGCGTATAGCCTAGCTACATAAGGCTTTTTTAAGATGAATTAGAAGGAAAAAGAGCAGTATGAAATGTATAATTTATTCTTGTGAATTGCCTAAATTCCTTCTTTCAACATGTGCAGCCAGTACTCTGTCTCGTTAGCCTCTTTGAGGGCAATACTCATTTTATGGATAAAATCTTTTTTACTTTCAGCGTGTTCGGCTTCTCGTACTAAAGCTCCAGGTGCAGTACCACTCTTTTTTAATTGCTTAGATAAAACAAATTCTTTTTTGCTCCCTTCTAGGTAGACGCAGAGTTTGACTATACGTTTTCCAAAAGCAAATGTCTTTTCTTTTATCACATTAGACTTCATAATTTTCAATTCTCCATTATTTATTCTTCTTTTTTATCTCCTAAATGATCAAAGAGATTATTCAGACGATACATTTCATCCAACGTATCATCCAAGTAGAAGGCGATATCAGGGACACGGCGTAGGTGTTTACGCACGCGCTGCCCCAAGAGTTGCCGCAAACGTGCGTAGTTTTCCTCCAACTCTAAGATGACACTTTGCTTGTCTACTACATTATAGACGCTCAAATATATCTTTGCGATACCTAAATCGGGAGACATTTTTACATCTGTTACCGTTACGAGGGCTTTTGCATCATGTACATAGCTCCCTTCTTGTTGCAGGACGATACCGAAATTTCGTTTAATTACCTCTCCTACCTGTAGTTGTCGTTTCGACCCCATTTTTTATTTATTTTAGCAAACGTTAGCCCGCCTTCATTTGGATATCTTCTATTTATCCTGAGCCGTCTATCGTCTATCATTTCCCTTATGAACACAGAAAACACAAAATAATTCAATCCAACTCTATTTTTATACAAAAAAATTGAGTTCCTCACCGTCAAAGTTATCAAAGATAACTGCCCGTCCACCGTCAAGCCCGAAGGGCGACCGTCCACCGTCCTACAAGCCAAAGTAGTCGCGTAATTGTTTCTTATGGATATTTGAGCTGCGTTGTTCTATTTCTAGCAGACTTTTCAGGAGGCTACTAATCGTGCGCTTGTCATGCAGAATGAAGGCGGTTTGTAGCATGACTTTTTTTCGTTTTAGACTATCCAATTCTTCTTTACAGATAAGCGCGTCGCGTGCTATGACATTGGAAACATTTAGAATAGTAGTCGCTACCAGACTCGATAAAACGATAGGGATAATAAAGCGAATAAGTGAAGGCACGGTGATTTCACTTGGCGGCACAAAGTAGTATTGCAAGCACATCAAAATCACTACAATCCCTACGATACCATAGGCAATCATGCTAAGTAAAGAGGCTTGCCCACCTAATGTACCAATCATTTTTTTCAGCACACGCCGACTATACTCGGTATATTGTACAATCATATCCATAGAGAGATATTCTTTTGTACTGAGTTCTTCGAGGGCAAGTTTTTGTAGATAGTAGCCTTCGGTTTTTAGTTTTTTTTCATTGTAGTCGAAAGGGGTAAGTAGGAAATTTTCGATAAAGAAATCAGCCTGATCGCGGTGCGCGCCTTTGGGAAAGCGGCGTTTATAATCCATAAAGAAGGCAAGTTCGTTATTCTTTTTCGCATCTTTCCAAACGATTTCTTCATCTTGACGGAGTGCAATGATACGCTCCAATGCTTCATCGCGATAAGCTTGCAAAGGGGCTTTTTGTAGGTAATTCAGGAGCGTACTCATATTGCTATCGCGCTCCACCTTCACCCACAGTTGTTCTTCCCGAATCTGATCTTTTTCTTCTTGTGCAATCGGGCTGTATTTGCTATCGGTATGTTTTTCTAGGAAAGTATCATAAGTCATCAAGCTGCGGCTACCTTGCGTGACTGCCCAATCTTTTTCGAGTTCGGTTTTCGTAGAGCGACGTTCTTGGGTGATAATCTTTAGTTCATCACCGATGGCTAAAAACGCCTGATCGGGATTGTGCCAGTGTTCACTAACAACGGCTTTATTCTCCGTTGGCAATAATTCAAAAGCATCAAAAATACTATGTTCCAAATCGCATTCGCGCAGCAAAATAGGAATTAGTTCAAGTGCATGTGCTTCATCGCGGTGCAAGATATTTTGCAATTTGATAGATTGCATAAATTCGGAAGCCAACAAATCTGCGCTTATCAGTATAATGAAAATATCAGTATGCTCTAGGCGGTCTTCGGTTAGTTTCGGGTATTCTAGGAGTGGTGTATAATGAATGCCATCAATAAAACCCGCCTTTCGCAAGACCTCTAGATGTGGCGCGAAGGTATTCTTCAAGGCTTCATCGGCTTCGGTATATAGACACTCTAGATATATCCCTGCTGTTGCTGCTGACATTATAATTTTTTGATTTGCTAGTCTCTTATCTAAAAATAAGACGCATTTTAACGAAAATAGCCACTTTATGCCATTATCGAGCAGATTGAGGCTTTTTTTTATGATACTTTTAGCAAGTGTTGCCGTCTTTAACAATACAAGTAAGGAGTAATTCTTGTTCTTTACTTTTAGAAATACACATCAAATTTTAACAAAACATGAATTCCAATCCTCTTTTCAAAACAGATAAGGATAGAAACGACTTTTTTATAGCATTATTAGTACTTTTATTTTTTGGCTGGTTGATGTACTGGTTAGGCTTCCGGAACACGGGAGTGAATGACCTAACAAAGGAGGCAACTGCCTTAGTCACTACCGATGCAGTAGATGAATACGCCTATCTAAATAGAGATGATGATACAGAAAGCATTATTGTGAAAGACCGACAAATCATAGAAGATGATGCCCCTGTAGTGCGGGAAGAGATGGCTGTTGTGAAGAAAAGCGTAGATACAGATGGCGATGGCGTAGCAGATAAGCGCGACAAATGCCCAACTGTAGCAGGGCCGCTTGTGAATAATGGTTGTCCATTAGCTTCGGAAATGGATTCGGATAAGGATGGTATCATGGATGATAAAGATAAGTGTCCAAATCTTATTGGAACTGCTCGAAATGGTGGTTGTCCGCCGGATACAGATAAGGATGGCGTATATGACACCGAAGATAAATGTCCACGTTATCCTGGTAATGTTAATAATGGCGGCTGTCCACCAGATACCGATAAGGATGGTTTGCATGATAAAATCGACAAATGTCCGAATAAGCCAGGCAAAGCAAATCTAGGCGGTTGTCCAGAAGTAGTGGTAGACGATGCAGAGCGTAAAGTTATCACAGAAGAAATTCAGGGCTTGGAGTTTGAAACAGGCAAAGCAATCCTAAAAGGACGTTCAGCTTCTATTCTAGATAAAGTAGTGCAAATCATGAAAAAGTATCCAGACTACAAATTGGATATAATCGGACATACTGATAATGTAGGGCAAGCAGCAAATAACTTAGCACTATCACAGCAGCGTGCAAAGGCATGCTATGATTACTTAGTGAGTAAAGGCATCAATAATCGTCGTTTGGCATCAAAAGGTTTTGGGCAAACACGTCCTATTGAAGCTAATGATACCCCAGCAGGTCGCCAAAAAAATAGACGTGTAGAGTTTGATTTACACTATTAATCGAATTTTAGCGTTTAGGTGAATAATGGAGCAATTCCATTCCTAAAATCAGGCTATTAACATTTATCATATATGGCAGTTTTCCAGAGTTTTTAAATTTTGGGAAACTGCTTTTTTGTTCTTTTGATTCCCTACTAAAACCCAAGCCCGTTAAAGCTCTGATAAATACCTCCCTAGTTTTTTTGTTAAACTGCTAAACCCGCCTGCTTCACGAACGGGCAGGTTGTTAAATCTACCCTGAATTGTTTTTTACACAAATCAGGGTAGATTTACAGAAATTATCTGCTGAATGTTTCGCGTAGCGTAATTTGGTTTTGAACCATATAAGGCATATAAGAGCATTTAAGATTTAAAATTAAAATCGCTTTGCGATTTCTTCTTAATTTATATGTCCTTCTATGCCTTATATGGTTCAAAAAAAAAACGCCATGTATAGTATATCAAATTATCTAGTTCACTTATGAATAGAGTTTTTTACATCCTACTTTTTCTACTAAGCACCCTCGGGCTGCAACAACTGAACGCGCAAGTGATTGCTAAATCCTTCGAGATGCGTTACTTCACCGACTCCTTGCAAGCATTCGGGATGATTGATTTCAAGGGAGATTCCACTTTTTTTAGTGATGAAGATAGAGTACAAGGATTGCAAAAGTATATCCAATACAGCAAGCTATATTTTCAGGATAAAGAGTTAGAAACGCGCGCTGTATCTAAGAAGGAAATGAAAGCTGCTTTGAAGGAAGTAAAACGCCGTCCAAAGCCACAATATAGAGAACGCCTCGCCCTCGATGAATGGCAATATCAATCGAACAAGCAAGGACTCCGAAAGCAGCAAGAAGCCCAAATCATAGAATGGACAAAAAACAAAAAAGCCTCTGTCACCAATGGCAAATTGTATGCCATGAATGACTTTGAGTACAATAAAAAATTTGAGCTACAAGATGGGCGATTCACGCTAGAGTGGGAAGCGCAAATCCCGAAAACCAAGGAGCGTTCTGCCTTTTTGCTACTCGATAAAAAAAGCGACCCAGTAGTGCTTATGGGGATTACGTCGGATGGTGGCTGCTTTTACAAATCAGCAACAGGTCTACCGATTGATTTAGGAAAAATAAGAAATGATACGCTCGTCAATTTCAAAATTTTCATGGATACCGAAAGCGGACGCTTTAGCCTATGGCTGAATGGCGAAGAAAAAGCCGATTTTGTGCGGGCGCTTAGTCAAAATCCTATCAATAAACTATTCCTAAAACTTCCGCTTGGCGCGACTTTGGATAATATCTATGGTTTGCGCTACGAACGGGTACAGCGTCCTGAAAATCCACAAGAATTGATACCGATTCCGAAGGGCGAAGTCTTTTTGGATGAACGGTTTGAATTCACGAAAGAAATTGGGGATTTAGGCTTGGCAGATTTCGATGATAGCGAATGGAAATCTACAGGCTTTCCAGTGGCAGCTAGTGATCGGTACCGGGATAGCGACCTTATTTTCAGAAAGACCATTAGCATACTCGAAAAAAAGCGTTCGATTCTCCATATCGAACACCTCTCGAAAAGTGCAGAAATTTGGCTCAATCAGCGCATTCTGCATGTGCAACGCGAAGTAGGCAATCTTAAACTTGACCTGACAAAAGACCTAAAAGAGAATTTCAATAATCAACTAATGATTCGCCTACGTGCAGGCGATGAAGGACATATCGGCGAAACGTGGCTCGACCAAACCGCCGATACTTATATCGAATCGGCAACCGTCAGCACCGAACTAGAAGCGAATGCAGCACGCCTTCGCATCAATGCCAATCTGAAATCCATAGAGAATCTTCCGAATGGTGAATGGGCGGGACGTGTGACTGTACGCGTATCGCCTTGGCAATCCAACGCTGCGCCTACCAGCAAGACCTTCCCTGTGCGCCTACGTACCTATCGAGCGACAGATTTTTCAGAAACAATAGTACTTCCGACTCCGAATTGGTGGTCAGCAGATAAGCCCAATTTGTATCGCGTAGAAATCGCCTTAGTCAATAATCAGGGTAGGGTAGTGGACGACCTGCATGTAGTAACAGGCATTCGAAGAGTGAGCCAAGAAGGTGGCGTTTTCCGACTGAATGGACAACCGACGCTATTGAATGGCGTAAATTGGACAGACTATGTGCCATTCCCTGTAGGTAGCTACGAGCAGCCCGACGATGTGACGGAAGAGTGGCTTGTGCGCGTCATTAAGTCCATAAAGAACCTAAATGGTAATACGCTCCGAATCAGCAATAGCGATAAAGTCAATAAAGATTTACTGGCGCGTCTTTGCGATCAATTGGGCTTGCTTTTGGTCTTCCAAACCGAAGATAACCCACAAGCTTGGGCAACTGATTTTGACGCTTTACAAGAAAATATTCGACACTTCCAAAACCACCCGAGTATCATCATGTGGCAATCCTCGGATAATTTGCAATTCCGAAATTTCACGCAAGATGCCGCCCTTTGGATGAATGATTATCGCAACACCATCCGAGCGATAGACACCACGCGCTTAATCGCCCTCACAGGCACACACGCCAACTATGGTAGCAGTGGCATACCGAATGATGAAGGCACACGCCTCTACGACCACGGACGTTACAAAATTCTCCGCACATCGGATAGCTGGATAAAGCCTGATGTGATTCGAGTAGGCAATGATCCTGCGCTAAGTTATGGCTCAAGCTGGAACAATCTGCGCACTTTTCCTGTAGCACCGATGTGGGATACGCTACGCCTGAATTATCTGAACAGCGATAAGCATATTTATGTCGATTTTCAGAGCGAAGCTTTAGCAGGACAAGAGAACCCCAAGACGGTGAAAGGCACGCCTTACCGCTATTCTGAAACCTATAAATCACCCTACCTGGAAAGTATGCTAAGTGTGGAAGTACCTTTTGAAGATTGGATACTTACACAGTCTTGGCAAGGCTTCGCTGCTTATGAAGCTTATCGCAAAAAACGCTGGCTTGGCTACGATGGTCTCCTTTGGACATCCCTAATGAATGGCGCAGATCCTTCCGCACTCTTGGATGCGAGTGGCTACTTGAAAATAGCAGCTTACACCGTAAAAATGGCACAGCAACCAACACTAGCAGGAAGCTATACGACCGATGTTGCTTACTGCCGAGGCGAATATATTCCTGTATTCGTGACACATACGGGGGAGGAACTCAAAGTGGTGGTACACATCACCGTCAAGAATGTATTAGGTAAAGTTTTGCAACGCGAAGTGATGCCTTCCACGCTCTTGCCAATGGGAAATAACACCTTCTTCGCAGGCGAATGGACAAGCACGATTCAGGAGGATGGCTGGTATAGTGTGGAATATGAGGTGCGGAAAGTGCGGTAAGATATTTCAAGTTCTCAAGTGCAAGTATCAAGTTTAATCTTGAACCTGCCCGACAAGCATTCAGGCGGGCTTGCGTTTGATACTTGCACTTGAAATTTTAGGTATTAAAATCATATAGAGTCATTTACCAACTCCGCCTATTTCTTGTTTGATAGAAATTTATGCTAAATAATGTTAAAATAATAGGGAACACGAAAAATATACTGTTTATAAGGAGAGAATACAGTATTTTTCGACTACCGTTGCCAAAGTGAAAACTACCACATTCATCAAAAGCCGATTCTATTGCACGCTATTCTTTCATATGCTTTTTTTACTAATGTAACGAATTGCTGTTTATTTCGTAAATACAAGCAAAATAAAGAGAGGCACAACTACACTACTGTTTACAAAATTAGAAGATACTATTTGACTTTTTTAGAATCAATTAAAGTCAAGAAGTCAATTTTAGGCAAGTAGCCTTATTAATTGACTTTAGTCAAACACTACTTTATGCTATTTAAGCGAACTATTTTAGTATTACTTATTTTGATTAGTGGTCTATTAGTGAGCGATTTGTTCGCCTATGGACAGCCTGACCCACGTACCTACGATGAGGCTGCTGTGATAGAGCGCATCAATAGGATGGAAAACGATGTCGTAGCACCCCGCTATACCTCCGTAGTGAAAAGCTACGTGAAGACCTACACGATGTGGAATCCGGATAAAACCCAAGGAATATTGGGGCGTGCCGTGATGTACTTCCCGATTTTCGATAAATATATAGCAGCCTATGAAATGCCAAAAGATATTCGCATCCTCTCCATCGTGGAGTCGGCACTTCGGGCAGATGCGGTATCGCATGCAGGTGCCGTAGGCTTGTGGCAATTTATGCCTGCTACAGGCAAAGAAATGGGCTTGAAGATTGATCGTTATGTCGATGAACGCTGCGATCCGCATAAATCTACAGAAGCGGCAATGCGCTATCTCAAGAAGCAATACAATCGCTTCGGGAGTTGGGAATTGGCTTTAGCTGCTTACAATGGTGGTTCAGGGCGCGTGAATAGAGCCGTGAAGCGCGGACGGAGCAGCAATTTTTGGCGCATTCGAAAATACCTGCCCAAAGAAACCCGTAACTATATCCCTGCATTTATTGGGGCGGCATATATGATGAATTATTACGACGAGCATGGTATTTTTCCAGTCTTGCCGTCGCTAGATGCCCAACTCACGGAGACCATCACGATCTATGATTACTTGACGATTCTTCGCATTTCTAAGCTGACGAATATGGCGGCGGAAGAAATCGAATTCCTGAATCCTGCCTACAAGCGCGGTTTCATACCAAGCAATGTGAAAGGGAATACCCTCACACTACCCAATCGGGTGATGGGCGTGGTGAAGGAATATTTAGATAGCCGACGACCAGACAAAAGGAGTGCGACGACCGCAGAAGAAGATGCGAATTTCAATTTCTACCCGAGTACGCCTTTGCTTGCTCCCGATGAATACTATCGCTCTGTGACTTATGTAGTGGCAGCAGGAGAATCTATTTATGAACTCGCTAATGAATTTAATATTCCTGTAGCGGCTATTTGCGCTTGGAACAATATGAAATACCCTTTTGTATCGCCTGGGCGAGAGCTAACCCTCTATGGCGTGAAGCTGAAAACGGTGATAGAAGTAGAAGAACTCCCTAAAATAGAACCTGTAGAAGTGGTAGAAGAACTCCCGATTCGTCCACTTGTAGAACTAGAAGAAGAAGGCGATTTGCCCGAAAATACCCGCGAAGAAGATGGCGTATTGTACTATACTATCACCGAAAAAGAAAGCCTAAATGATATTGCTGCGAAGTTTTCGAGTGTAAGTGTGCAGGATTTAATGATTTTGAATAATCTTAGAAGTAATCAGATACCGAAAGTAGGAAAAGTGATTAAAGTCCGAAAAATAGCTGCGGAAAACCGGGAGACGAAGTAGGGCAACGAAATTGAAAATGGAGAATTGAAATTTCAAGCTACAAAGTGCGCCGATTACCGATTACAAAGTTCGCGTTATTTTATAAAAAAGGTCAAGGACAATACGCGTCTTTGCCCTTTTTTTGTTTTAGAGAAAAAAGATATTGAAACAATAGTTCATTAAAGCCGAATGTCGCTAACTTAGCACGATTCATCTGCTAATTTCCTATTAGCGGATGAATTATTTCTTTCCTAGCCGTGCGTTTCAATTTAGAAGCTGATGGGAAATCAGCTTCTAAATCGTTAGGTTAATGACATTCCTACTTTAAATCATCTATTAGCAAATACGAACGATAATGAACGTAAAAAATCCACCAGGCATCGAAAAAATGATTGCCTATCCCTCCTTTGATACGGTAGAAGCGCAGCGATTTTATTTGAAAAAAATACTAGCAGGCGCGTTTCGGATATTTGGAAAATTTGGTTTCTCGGAAGGTGTAGCGGGGCATATCACCTGCCGCGATCCTGAACATACCGACTGTTTTTGGGTCAATCCCTTTGGCTTATCTTTTCGGCAACTAAAAATGTCGGATTTGATTTTGGTGAACGAAGAGGGCAAAATTGTAGCAGGAAAACATCCTCAAGTAAATGGAGCAGCCTTTGCGATTCATGCGGCTATTCACAAAGC
>CALGLY010000538.1 GCA_937959095.1 uncultured Saprospiraceae bacterium | reverse complement strand
GAAGGGCAACTTGTTTTTGTAGTAAAAGATACGGGAGTTGGTATTCCAAAAGAGAAAAAAGACTTAGTTTTTGAACGATTTCAACAAGCTGAAATAGGCTACGAACGAGGCTATGATGGAACAGGCTTGGGCTTATCTATTTCTAAAGGATTTACCGAATTATTAGGAGGAACACTTTTCTTTGAATCGGAACACAAAAAAGGAACAAGTTTTTATCTGAAATTGCCTTATAAAAAACCTTCAAACAACGAACCAAAAGGAATATTAGAGCTAAGTCCAAACTCCATTCTCTCAAAGGGGAAAGTGATTCTATTAGTAGATGATGTCGATTTTAATGCAAAACTAATTCAAAAAATCGTACAGCCTATGGATACTCAAATTCTTCGGGCTAGAACAGGCAAAGAAGCGATTCAACTAACAAAACAACATCCTGAAATTGACCTTATTTTAATGGACAGTAAGATCTCACATATGAATGGAACGAATGCGGCACAATTCATCAAAACTAATTTCTCTATTCCTATCGTTGCGTTTGCCACGCAAAGCGAAGAAGCGGATTCTACTAGCTTCGACGCTTATTTAGCAATGCCTTTCCAACGAGAACAACTCATTGCCTGCTTCGAAAAGTATTTGAAAAATTAATCTTGTTTATTTTGGTCAATGAAGGTTGCCCAATCATTCAGCGCACGTCCACCTCGCATAGCGAAGGCTTCCAATTGTGCACGTGGTACCCCAAAATCTTGTTCCATCCGCGAGAAAGTGCGGTTGGTCAGTTCTACATCTTCTAATATTTGTCCTATTCTGTTTTCACTTACATCATCATCTTTACTGCCATCGGCCATATCAAAAATAGAACGAACGGTTTGATAAGTACTATAGGAGGTTTTTACAATGTTCGTCCAATCTCTTACCGAAAGCCCACTGTCTGTTTTGCGCTGTTGCAAATCGCGATAAAATTCAGATTCATCTTTATTCAAGCCTTTCTTTTGCAAATCTTGCGGCTTCGACTTCAAGCTTTCCCCTTCTGCGAATTGGTTTGCAATTTGATTCAACACCTCATCTACTCCTTTTTCACGGCTTCGGTCTGCACTAGGCGAGAAGGGCGTTTGTCGGTTATTCGGTTTATCCAACCAAGTCATTTCAGAGCTACGTCCGTGCATATTTACACCTAGGGCTTGCAAACCAAAATGCACCATTATCAAGAATACAAATGCCAATAATACCCATTCGTAGGGGCGCAGTAAGCGACGTTTTTTTTCTGCCATTGTCTTTAAATTCTCGTTTTGAAAAATTATCGAGATAAGACTTTTGGAGTTTTTGTCCCTCAAGCTTGTTTTGCTTCAAAATATGATTTTTGAACAAAAAAACTTCAAAAGTCTTACCATTGGATATTTCGTACATTACGAAATATAACTATTTTCTTTGACGATTTTTTGAGAAAAAGTTTCAGAGTTTATACACAAAACCTGGGAATTAGGTTGTTTTAGTTATGTTAAAATTGAAATATATTAAGTAGAAGTACTTCTATATCTCCACCAATTTCCATTTTCCTTGCCGAAAAATATAAATGAGCATAAGGGCTAAAATACCTTCACTAATAGCTATCGCCCAATAAACTCCCGAAGGTCCCCAGTCACTAGAAATGGCGAGGAAATAAGCTAAAGGAATTTCAATAAGCCAAAAACAAATGAAATTGGTGATTGTAGGCGTACGTGTATCCCCTGCACCATTGAAGGAAGCACTTAAAACCATTGCGTAGCCAAAAAATACATAGCCTACACTAATAATTTGGAGACTCAAAACGCCTGCATTTATCACCTCAGTTTCGCTAGTGAATAGTTGAATAAGCAAAGGGGCATTCAAGATAAAAAGGATAGTAAGGACAATTAAGAAAAGCATATTGAAAAAGGCGGTTCGCCAAACACTTTTCTCGGCGCGGTCTGCTTTTTTTGCTCCTAAGTTTTGCCCTACTAAGGTAGCCGCAGAGTTGGAGATACCCCAAGAAGGTAGAATTGCAAAAATGATGATTCGGATAGCAATGGTGTAACCTGCTAAAGCTTCGCTTCCAAATACAGCAATGATGCGCGTCATAAAAATCCAGCTTGCAGAAGCAATGAGGTGTTGCCCTGCGCCACCTGCTGCCACTTCTATTTGCTTCCGTAAAAGATCCCATTGCAGTTGAAAATGTTTACGCGTAAGACGAATAACACTAGAGCCTCTCAATAGGACATAAACCTGGAAGGCTACGCCCACACCGCGCCCTATGGAAGTGGCTACGGCTGCACCTTGCACGCCCATTTCGGGGAAAAAGCCCCAACCAAAGATGAAAAATGGATCGAGGATAATATTCAGTCCATTGGCAATCCAAAGGGAACGCATTGCTAAAGAGGCATCGCCTGCACCTCGAAAAATACCGTTGAGTAAAAAGAGAAGCGTAATGAAAATATTGGTAGCAAACAGAATCCGTGTATAACCTGCACCTTCCGCAACCAGCTCTTCGTCGCCCCCCATGAGGCGCAAAATGTCAGGTGCAAACCACAACCCCAAAATGCCTAAAATAGTAGAAATAAAAACAGCGAGTAGAATGGCTTGTGCGGCAGCATTCGCGGCAGCTTCGGGGTCTTTTTCGCCAATTCGGCGGGCTACCATCGCGCTGGCAGCCATACTGATGCCTATAGCGAGGGCATATACAAGCGTGATGACGGATTCGGTAAGCCCGACTGTAGCTACTGCATCCACGCCTATTTGTGCTACGAAAAATACATCTACTACAGCAAATAGGCTTTCCATCACCATTTCCAAAATCATAGGAACAGAGAGTAGAAAAATTGCCCGATTGATGCTGCCAGAGGTGAAGTTTTTTTCGCTGCCTTTAATCGCGATAAGAAGGGTGTCCCAAAATTTCCGCATTGTTTTCGCTTGTTTTCAGTTTGACTACTTCTTTAAAGCCTAGAAATGTAAAAGAAGTTTCCTATTTGTCTTGTTTTTTAACGCAAAGGGGGGAGAGACCGCCATCGGCTTTGCCTCGACTGCGGGAACGTTCCTTCGGAACTGTGAGATTTTTTTTAGATTTCAGACTACATGATTTACTTTGTAAAATCATGTATTTAGCCCTACAAAAGTCTCTCAATCCTCGAAGAGGATGTTCTCGCAGT
>CALGLY010000537.1 GCA_937959095.1 uncultured Saprospiraceae bacterium | reverse complement strand
CACTCCTTGTAAAACAACGAGCGTGATAAAACTAAATATCTGATTTATAAACACTTGTAGCTAAAAGCCAAAAGCTAACTGCCAATGGCTAAAGTCGAGCTTATGTTAATTTTATTTCATCTAAATAATGAACAATCAAATTTCTCTCCCTTTGTATAAATCAGTTTGAAAAAAAACGAACCTCTTGAACCTTAAAGTTTGGATATTATAGATTTGTGAAAGATATTAGATCGCTGATGAGGAACCAAAAGTAATATAAAATTTTTAATTATGTTTTTAATTATTATTTATTACGTTTTAAGTAACAAGTCCTTCCTTTTCTACGTAAGCTTCATAATGTCACTACAAGAATATATAGAAATATAGAATGTATTTGGAATAAATTTCAAAAAATATAATATAAATTAATATCTCTTTTGTAATTTTGACCTAATGATTCTTTTAAATCGTAGATGATTGAAAAATTTTATCTGCATATAGGCAGGCAAAATATATTACGTGAGAAACTTTAGCGTGTTGATTTAAGACATAAACAACTACTTTCTTTTAGGTTTGAGTATCAAATCAAATTTTGAATATTGATTTTTTGTTTATATTTATTCATCACCTACTTCACACACTTAACAAATTAGTAATCCTCAGTTGGTATGATCGCTACCGCTACATATCCTTCATTACAGGTACGAAGGTATTTGCCTAGAGAGTTCAAGATAACAACTTGGGCAAATCTGGAACCGTTATTAGAAGAATTGCTGAATAGAGATATCAATGATTCGCGTGCTTTAGAACGTTGGATCTTAGATAGAAACGAAGTAGAAGCAGCAATTGTCGAAGATTTCGGTTGGCGATATATCCACTTGACTCGAAATACCAAAGATGAAGCCGCTTCCAAAGCCTACGAATACCTTGTCAAAGAAATCTCTCCTAATACATCAATTTATGAGCATAAGCTTAATGAAAAATTGATGCAATCCTCTTTTTTACCTGATCTTGATAAAAGACGCTATTTTGTATACCTACGTGGTATCCGAAATTCAGTAGAACTGTATCATGAGGAGAACATTAAGATTGCTACTAACGTAAAAATACACGCGAAGGAATACGGTAAAATATTTGCTGAAATGGCTGTGGATATGGATGGCAAACGTCTGACGCTACAGCAAGTACATACTATATTAGAAGAAACAGACCGAGGTCGTAGAGAGCAAGCCTATCGCAACTCCTATAGTCGCATGGGCGAAGATGCGCAACAACTGGATAAAGTTTTTGATAATTTAGTTGAATTGCGGCATCAAATAGCTCTGAATTCAGGTTTCGAGAATTATCGAGATTTTAAATTTAAGTCCTTAGGCCGCTTTGACTATACGGCGCAAGATTGTTTCGATTTCCATGAAGCAATTCGGGAAGAAATTCTTCCTATTCTAAGCCAAATGCACGAGCGCAGAAAAACAGCACTCGAAGTAGACAAGTTACGCCCTTGGGATTTGAATGTGGATGTGCTAGGTAGAGCACCGCTTTCTCCATTCAAAAATATAGATGACTTAGTACATAAATCAGCAAAAACCCTTTCTGCATTAGAGCCTTTCTTCGGCGATTGTCTGAAGATTATGCGTAAGATGGGGCATCTAGACTTGGGTACACGCGAGGGCAAACGCCCTGGTGGATACAATATGCCATTGGCAGTGACTGGTGTGCCATTTATTTTTATGAATGCAGCAAGTTCCGTAAGTGATATGCGGACACTAATGCACGAAAGTGGGCATGCCGTACACTCTTTCTTGACCAAAGAATATAAAATAGTAGCAAGCAAGCGACCACCATCAGAAGTAGCTGAATTGGCTGCTATGACGATGGAATTACTCACACTTGACTACTGGAAAAATTTCTTTGACAACCCAAATGATTTGCGTCGTGCAAAGATTTGGCTACTCGAAAATATTCTGCAACTCCTTCCCTGGATTGCAACAATAGATAAGTTTCAGCACTGGATTTATACCCATCCAGAGCATACGCAAGAAGAACGTCGCCTAGCGTGGTTGGCTATCAATGGTGAATTTACACCTGATACGATCGAGCGAGATGATTTGGAGGAATACACAAGCCACGCATGGCACAGGCAGTTGCACATCTATGAAGTTCCCTTCTACTATATCGAGTATGGCATGGCACAATTAGGCGCAATTGCAATATGGAAACGCTATTGCGAAGTAGGACGACAAGCAGTAGAAGACTATATTCATGCACTAAAATTGGGCTATTCGCGTCCGATAAAAGAAGTGTATCAAACAGCAGGTATTGAGTTTAATTTCTCGAAAGAGTATGTGAAAGGACTTGCTGAATTTCTTCAAGAAGAGTTATCAAAATTATACGATAGTTAATCTACTATTCAGACATTCTTTCTAAATAGCACATTTACAAAGAAGAAGTCGCCTCGCATCCAATAAGATGCGAGACAAGCCTTTCTTTTTCTTTTATTTTCGACTAATTGTTGCTCCTTGCATGGCATCCGCCAATTCCACTAATTCTATAAACTCTGCTCGATAAGCATGTTCATCTTTTGCACGTGCCGCACGTGCCCATTTTGCGACATCTGTATAGCTCAAAGCGCCTTTATATTTACTATCGCGTAGCAATAATCCAAAACCAGCTACTGCTGCCGAAAAGCGAAAATTATCCGAACTATTGCTCCAATCCGTATTTGCATCTCGAATCGTTTCCGTAATTAATTGGCTCTTAGTCGCCTCTGGTTGCTTGTAGCGCAGTTTCACCGTCATCCATTCAGATGATGCTTTAGCTCCTTCTTTTAGTTTTCTCTCTTGATATTTTAATTCGTCCACCGCTCCTGCACTGCTAGTACTAATTGTGGTCGGTATAATTTCATAGAGTGCCGTCACAGTATGTCCTGCACCGAGTTCGCCTGCGTCTTTTTTGTCATCATTAAAATCTTCATCGTTTAGTTTCCGATTTTCGTAGCCAATCAAGCGATACTCCTTCACATGTGTAGGGTTGAATTCGATTTGGATTTTCACATCTTTCGCTATCGTGAAAAGCGTGCCTGTGAGGTCATTTACAAATACTTTTTTCGCTTCGCGCAAATTATCAATGTAGGCATAGTTGCCATTTCCATTATCTGCGAGTTGTTCCATGCGACTATCTTTATAATTGCCCATTCCGAAACCTAAAACGGATAAGAACACGCCTTTTTCTCGCTTTTCTTCTATCATCGTCACGAGCGCGTCGGTGCTACTCACTCCTATATTGAAATCACCATCGGTAGCCAAAATAATGCGGTTGTTACCCTGCTGCAATAGATTTTTTTCGGCGATTTGATAAGCAAGCTCAATCCCTGCTGCGCCTGCGGTACTGCCACCTGCTTCCAATTGCTCTAGCGAAGCGAATATTTTTTCTTTTTCCGTTGCAGGAGTAGAAGGTAAGACCACACCCGACGCGCCAGCATACACTACTATTGCGACTCTATCCTGCTCACCTAACTGATTGATAAGTAAGCGAAATGCCTTTTTGAGTAAGGGCAATTTATTGGCATTGCTCATAGAACCAGACACGTCTATCAGGAAGGTAAGATTACTCGCAGGGCGTTCGGCTGCCAATAATTCTTTGCCTTGCAGACCAATATGCACCAACCTATGCCCTGCTTGCCAAGGGCAATCGGATAGCTCCGTCGTGATAGAGAAAGGCGTATCTCCTTTGGGCTGCGGATAGTCGTAATCAAAATAATTGATGAACTCTTCGATTCGTACTGCGCCTTTGGATGGCATATTTCCATTCGAGATGTAGCGTCGGCAATTGCTATAGGAGGCATTATCTACATCAATAGAAAAGGTAGAAAGAGGTGTTTGTAGGGCTGTATGAAATTGATTTTCTGTGATGGGAGCGTATTCTTCGGTATTCCGATAATCTTGCTTTTTGAAGCACGCTTCTACATTTGGTGGTGACGATGGCGGTGGTGGTGGTGGCGGCAAGACTTTCTTAGGAGAAGAAACATAAGCATTGGTCTCACTACCAATTGTTTGGTCTGCGAATTCTACTATTTCCTCTTCAAACTCTAGCTCTTCTTCTGGAACTTTTTCAATGATAGGTGGCGGCGGTGGTGACTCTGCTGTTTGTGGCGGTTCAATTTCGATATCGTCCTCGAACTCAATTTGTATATTATCTTCTAATACTTTAGTTTTAGTTACTTCTTTCTGTGTTGCTTGCTCTTTACAAGCAAATGCGAAAAAGAGTAGCACTATAAATAAGCTACTTAAGATATGCCTCATAGTTGTCTTGTTTTTTGATTATAGAAATTCTTTAAGTTCAGGAGGTTTAATCTCTTCTATTCAAGACGATAGATGTGATAAGTATGCAGTTGGGTGTATATGCATCGCTTTATTCTACTTGATTATGAAGATGAAATCATGCTTTTACATTTATTTCATAAAATAATTCTATTTTATTTTA
>CALGLY010000536.1 GCA_937959095.1 uncultured Saprospiraceae bacterium | reverse complement strand
GTTTTAGGTTCATGTATAGTAGTATGGTCGGCTACCCGTTTAAGTTTGCCCAAGTCTGATAATCAGTGTTTTATGATAAAGTCGTAAATTGCTGATTATCATTGAATCGAGATAGCAGGCATTTTCAAAATGCCTGTTATCTTAGGCAACTTTAGACGGGTAGCCGAGATGAGTGATAGCTAAAGTCTTTATCTTATCACTCATAATTCATAATTCATCACTCAAATCTATTCTTACATTGAAAGTCTTTTCACATGATTCATCATCTGCACGCCATTCACGAGGGTTGCGCCGCCTTTTATGGCCGCTGCTACATGTATTGCTTCCATCATTTGTTCTTCATCTGCCCCTTTTTCTAGGCAAGTAGAAGAATAAGCATCAATACAATAAGGGCAAGCCTCGGCATGTGCTACGGCTAATGCGATGAGGGCTTTTTCGCGCTCCGTGAGTGCTCCTTCTTTGAATACTTCTCCGTACCAATCGAAGAATTTTTTTCCCATTGCTTCCTGAAATTCGGTAATGTTTCCGAATTTTTTCAGGTCAGCAGGATCGTAATATTTCTTTTCCATAATGCTATTTTTTATAGTACTAGTAGGTCAGTTAGCAACAACCGCCTCCATCATAAAAGAAGGTTGATTCTGAGACAAAAATATCATCGCGTCCAAGTACTGCAAGTGCAGCTCCCGTTTTATCACAAACGGCTAAAGGTTGATTCTGCAACAATACGTGTCCTTTTTTATCATCAAATTCCTTGTCTCCACCAAAGTAGATCGCGCTTCTACCTGTAAAAATACAAGGACCATCCGCAGGCATTGGGTCTTTGATCGCTGCTACTTCTACACTTTCGATGTGAATAAGCTCCTTTGTATCGTAATGCCCTGGACTTAATATACGATACGGACGACGTGCTCGGACTTCGACGGTACCGAACCCAATCTCCGTAATCATATCCAAGTAGCGTTGCAAGGGCAATGCACCACTCAGGCAAAGCGCGCGTAGGCGTTCATCATCGCGGAGGTTTTTAGGCATAAACTGCTCACAAGTCGGATCAGATAACACTAAGCGACCATGCGGTTTCAATACGCGATAGATTTCTTGGAGGGCAAGTTTCAGCTCTGCTTCTTCAAAAATATTAAAGAGGCAATTTTGCGCGGCTACATCTATGCTATTATCTGGAATTGGTAAATTGAGTGCGGTCCCTTTGTGCAATTCCACAAAGTCACGCTGAAACCAATCGTTCTCTTGTTCGGCTAGTTTCAGGTTCTTATCGCAGGCTTCTAGCATTTCATCTACAATGTCAATGCCAATAACGCCTCCTTTTCGACGACTGAAGTAACTGAATTGCAAAACTTCCATGCCGCCACCTACTCCAACATACAAAATACTAGGCTCGCGCACCAAGTCGCGTGGATTGACGGTAGTGCCACAGCCATAGTTCATTTGTAGCATAATTTTAGGAATACTCAAGCCTGGCAATTCCCAAATTGGTGAAGTAGTGCAGCAAAGTCCTACATCAGGCGTTTCGGCGGCTTTCTTATAGACATCGTGGGTGGTATCTAGATATGACATTAGAGTTTTTAAATTAAATGAATAATAAAAAGATGGATGAAGCCAATTTATTCATTATTAATTGTTCATTATTAATTAATCTACGCAATAGTACGGCTATTTGGATTATTGTTTTAGTCTTTGGGAGGACAGCTCAGGGCGTTTTGAAGAAAAAAAATTATGTTTAATCAAGTTGTAACGATATTAATACGAGCTAAAGTTTATTGGTTTTGTTTGTAAGACTGCTTAGCTAATGATATATTCGCCTGTTCAAAGTATAAATTATTTCTAATAACAAAAGCATTCAACATAATGCATATACTTGATGAATATAGCAGGTTTAAAAATATGCTATTGGCAGTTATCTTATTACTTTTTTTAGTAAATTGTACAAGTCCAAACAATTCAAGCGAAGTCAATTGGGTAGAGTGGAGTGATTGGGCAGCTAAAGAAGCATTAGGTGATAAAAAAGGATTTATTTGGATACATTCTCCGGGCTGTGATGATTGTATAGAGATGGGACGTACTACTTTTGCACATCCAGTCATAGTGAAGTATATGAATGAACATTATCATGCTGCAAAGTTGGATATAAATTTTGAAGGAGAAATTGAAACTAAGGGTAAAGTATGGAAGTATATTGATAATATTGGTGGTGGTGGCTATCATGAGTTGGGAGCAGCTCTCGTTGGTAAAAAACAAGGAGAACAAATTAGCTACCCTGCGGTAGTGTTTTTAGATGAAAATTTTAATTCTATTATCCCTATTAGCCAGCAATTAAACGCAAAAGATCTAGAACTCTTGCTCGCATTTGTGGAAGGAGAACACTTCAGATCTATGAGTATTGATGCTTTTAAAGCACAATTTCAATCTAAAATAACAGAGTAAATGAATAAGTTTATCAAATTTTCTTTTTTGTTATTAGCTTTTACGCTAGTGGAATGTACCGTAGATCCAGAAGTAGAACCTATCAATTGGGTGGATTGGACTGATTGGGATAATAAACGAAAATTAGGAGATCGTCCAGCTATAGTATGGATACATACGGCTTCTTGTGAAAACTGTATTAAGCAAGAAAAAGAATTCTTTGGAGACCCTGTGATTGTAAATTATATCAATGAGCATTTCTATGCTGCTCATCTTTTAGATACATATAAAGAAGATATTGTGACACAGAATAACACCTTCCGATATGTACAGCGTTATTCGGATGTGGGGTATCATGACTTAGCCTATCACTTAACTAAAGCAGAACGCTTAAAGAATCAATTACCTCCTTATCCCTCTATTGCTTTATTAGATAAAGATTTTCACCTCATTTTACCAATCACCAAAATGATAGATGTTCAGGAATTAGAGATGCTGTTAGCATATGTAAAAGAAGAAGCTTTCAAAACAACTAAAATAAAGGATTTTAAAGCTCAATATGAAGGAAAATTATGATAGTAATTATAGCTTATCGTATTGAATAAATTAACATATATGATTTATTTCTGTATTTATGCTAGAATAAGTCATTAAAACATATTTTTTTTTCTTTTATTGAAGAAAAAAATATAGATTTGTAAAGATATTTTGATTTAATATCAATAGAGGTACGTGAGTTAATAAATAATACTCACCTTAATAATAGTAGCTTTTTAGAAAATTAACACTCTCAATTAGTACAAATTTAATCTTAGCAGCTTTATCATTACAAATTACAAATTTGTAACAGTTACCTAAATCGAAGATTTTCAATTTTTAATCTATTAGAATCTAGTCAATAAAATTTATTGCCGATATTTTTTTGCTTTAAAACAACTTCTACTCCTGTTTTATAAGATGTTAGTATTACCAAATACTGTCAAATAATAGTATCTGGTATTTAATAGACTTCAAAACATATGTAGGTGTTTAAATATAATATTATGTGTAATTTGTTTTGCACATAGCTGTCATTGTATTGCAACTAGGTTATAGAAATACATATTTTCTCACTTTTATTCAGAATTACTTATGAAAAACAAACTAGGACTATTCATAGTCGCATTT
>CALGLY010000535.1 GCA_937959095.1 uncultured Saprospiraceae bacterium | reverse complement strand
ATTTCAAAACTCATATCATAGCATGAGATTATTAAGATTAGCAACAATTTTATTAGGTGTCGTTCTAGTATTTAGCTCTTGTTCTAAGAAAGAGCAATCTACTTCTACTGGTTGGAGCTACAATGACCAGAAATGGGGTGGCTTCGAGAAAGTAGATTATCAAGGACAAGAAACAGGTCCTAATTTAGTATTAGTAGAAGGGGGAACCTTTACTATGGGGGCAGTAGGAGAAGATGTAACTTACGATTGGAATGCCATTCCAAGACGTATTACTGTCTCTTCTTTCTATATGGACGAAACCGAAGTTACAAACATTCACTACCGTGAATATCTGTATTGGTTAGATCGTGTATTCGGAGAATCTTATCCAGAAGTACTTTTGGAAGCATTACCCGATACGCTTGTGTGGCGTGAAGAATTAGCCTACAATGAGCCTTATGTAGAAACGTATTTCCGTCACCCATCATACGATAACTACCCAGTAGTTGGTGTCGATTGGGCACAGGCAAACGATTATTGCGAATGGCGGACAGATCGTGTGAATGAAATGTTACTGATTCGTAAAGGGATTCTGAATCCTAATCCGGAGCAACGAGACGAAGATAACTTTAATACTCAAGCGTATTTGCATGGTCAATACCAAGGCGATGTACGTAAGAATTTGCCAGACAAACGTACTGGTGGCGAACGTTCTGTACGCTTCGAGGATGGTATCATGATGCCAGCTTATCGCCTGCCTACAGAGGCAGAATGGGAATATGCGGCATTAGGTTTGCAAGGTGGCATGGCTTCCGAGCAAGATGAGCGTATCACAGACCGTCGTATTTATCCTTGGGAAGGTAATTCTACCCGTTATCAGAAGCGAAACAAATACCAAGGTAGAATCTTAGCCAACTACAAGCGTGGGCGAGGTGACTATATGGGTATGGCAGGAAACTTGAATGATAATGCCTCTATACCAGGGGATGTGCGTTCTTTCCAGCCGAATGATTTTGGTCTATATAACATGGCGGGTAATGTAAATGAGTGGGTAGCAGATGTATATCGCCCTATGACAAGTACATCGCTTCGTGATGTTGAAAACCATGATTTGAATCCTTATCGTGGTAATGAATTTAAGCAACGACAATTGGATGAAGATGGTCGTCCGGTGCAAAAAGATAGCTTAGGTCGCCTACAGTATGAATATGTTACTGGTGCAGTAGATAGAGAAAACTACAAGCGTGGTGAGGTATTAGATTACTTGGATGGTGATAAAGAATCTTCAGTTACTTATGATTATGGTCGCCATAGTTTAGTAAGTAATAAAGCACGCGTGATAAAAGGTGGTTCTTGGGGAGATCGTGCGTATTGGTTATCGCCAGGCACACGTCGTTTCATGGATGAAGATCGTTCTAGCCGTATGTTAGGTTTCCGTTGTGCAATGACTCGTACAGGGGCATCAGCAGGAAACGATGGCAAAAGTGGTAATGAATTCAAGAATAAGAAACGTAAGAAGCGTCGTTTTAAATAGAATATACAGTAGAGTGAATTTTATTTCACTTGATATAAAAAAAGCCCGACTCAAATTTAATTTTGAGTCGGGCTTTTTCGTTATGAATATTTTGAAAAGTGCTTGTGTTTGTCTTGAATAGAAATTCAAGCCAAACTAAGCAGTAACTGAAAAACGTTATGCTTCCAACACCTCCAAACAGTCCTTCAAACTTTCTTTCCAATATGGAATTTCAATCCCGAACGCTTCCTTGATTTTTCCTTTATTCAGCACACTAAATGGCGGACGTTTTGCAGGCGTAGGGTAGTCCTTCGTCTCGATAGGTAGCACGTTGACCTCTATATTTCTAAGTTCAAAAATAGCCATTGCAAAGTCATACCAACTTGTCACACCTTCATTGCTATAGTGGTAGATGCCTGATAGCTTCGCCTTTGCAGTACTATCTTTTGTCGCTTGTTGCATGATCGTAAGCATGGCATCTGCAAGTGGTCGTGCATAGGTAGGTGTGCCAATTTGGTCGAAAATGATGGTCAATTTATCGCGCTCTGCGCCAAGGCGTAGCATTGTCTTTACAAAATTATGTCCAAAACTAGAATAAACCCATGAAGTGCGAATGACCATGCCGCCTTTTGCGAGTGCCGCTTCATCGCCTGCTAGTTTGGTACTTGCATAGACACTCTGCGGATTGGTAGTATCATTTTCCTTGAAAGGCGTATTTTGACTATTGTGATAGACATAATCCGTAGATAGTTGCAGAAGTTGCGCGCCCACTGCTTCGCAAGCCGCTGCTAGGTTTTCTACCCCAGTTACATTGATTGCGTGTGCTTTTTCAGCATCCTCTTCTGCTTTATCTACAGCCGTATAGGCAGCACAATTGATACAGAAATCAAATTGATGCTCCTTGAATGCTTGCAGGACTGCGTCTGCATCTGTAATATCTAGTTCCTGATAATCTGTGAAGAGAAATTTGAAATCAGGATAGTTTTTTGCTAAGAATTGTAATTCATTTCCCACCTGTCCATTGCCGCCTGTCACTAATATAGAAGTCATGCTTTTGTATTGGATATTAGAGCATGTTGGGATTTTTCCTTTCTGAAAACCAATAGCTTACGAACCCGCCTGCTTGTAGCAGACAAGCCTGAATGGAACGGGCAGGCTTACCTGCATAAAAAATAAGCGACATATCCAGACCTGTCTGCCGACAAAGGCAGGTAAGCCGTTCATTTTTCATATTGTCAAAACCGCAAGATATTGATTTTCAGCTTGTAAAAACTCTCAACAAGTCTATTTAAAATTGCCGATGCTCGCCTAAGCTAGGCAACACCTTATCTTTATCGGAAAGAATAGCATCTTTCAAATCTATTTCCCAGTCAATTTGGAGCTTCGGATCATTATAGATCAAGCCGCCTTCGCTTTCTTTAGAGTAGTAATTATCTACTTTATAAGCAAAAATTGCCGTTTCACTCAAAACTACATAGCCATGTGCAAAGCCACGCGGCACGAATAATTGTTTCTTGTTTTCCGCACTTAATCGGATGCTGTACCACTGCCCGTGAGTTTCCGAATTTTCGCGCAAATCGACGACTACATCTAGCACTTCGCCTTCTAGCACGCGCACGAGCTTGGCTTGTGCATAAGGCGCGATTTGATAGTGCAAGCCTCGTAGTACACCATAGGTCGATTTTGCTTCATTATCCTGTATGAATGTAGCATAAATGCCACCTTCCTGAAAGGTTTTTAAATTATAACTTTCGTAAAAGTAACCTCGGTCATCTTTCCAGAGCTTCGGCTCGAATACTTTTAAATCCTTAATCTTTGTATCGTGAAAGGGCATTTTTTTATAATTGAAAATTGAAAATTGATAATGGAGAATTAATTTTCAATTTTTCATTTTCAATTCTCCATTATTTTTATACTATTTCTGGCGGAAAAAGATACTTATTGGTACGCCTGAAAGTGGAAAACTTTGCCGCAACTGGTTTTCGATATAATTCTTATAGTCTTCCTTCACGTGTTTCGGATGATTGCAGAAAAAAGCAAAGGATGGATAATGAGTAGGAAGCTGCGTGATATATTTTATCTTGATAAATCGCCCACGGTGCGAAGGTGGTGGACGACGATCAATCGCTTCTAGCATAACCTCATTCAGCTTGGACGTGGTTATTTTTTGTGTTCTGTTTTCGTGTACCTGTATTGCAAGTTCTACTGCTTTGAAGATACGTTGCTTTTCTATAGTCGATATAAATAGGATAGGCACATCATTGAAAGGCGCGAGTTTTGCTCTAATAGTCTGCTCAAAATCACGGGCAGTATTGGTTTCTTTTTCTACTAAATCCCATTTATTTACCAACACTACTACACCTTTCTTGCGGCGCACTATAATTTTGAAAATGCTCATATCCTGGGACTCTACGCCTGTTTGAGCGTCAATCATTAGCATGACTACATCCGAATCTTCAATAGCTTTTATCGCACGCATGACCGAGTAGAACTCTAGGTTCTCATGTACTCGTGCCTTTTTGCGGATACCTGCCGTATCAATCAGCAAGAATTCATTACCAAACTTGGAATATTTTGTATGGATCGAATCGCGGGTAGTACCTGCTATATCGGTCACGATATTGCGCTCTTCGCCGATGAGGGCATTGGTGAGCGAAGATTTTCCAACATTTGGTTGTCCGACAATGCAAAATTTTGGTAAACCTTCATCTTCTATTGGTGTGTCAACAATATTTTCGGCTACTACATCCAATATTTCTCCTGAACCACTCCCAGAAAGCGACGAAAGGAAATGTGTCTCCTCGAAACCCAAACTCCAAAATTCATTCGCTTCTATCGCTCGCGTGTTATTA
Organism: uncultured Saprospiraceae bacterium; assembly: GCA_937959095.1. Lineage (GTDB taxonomy): Bacteria > Bacteroidota > Bacteroidia > Chitinophagales > Saprospiraceae > JAAUTG01. Next base: position 1,147 of record CALGLY010000535.1, on the reverse strand, counting down.
TCCACTTTATTCACGACAACGATGACTTTCTTATCGGAACGCCGTAGCATATCCGCAATTTCATCATCTAAGTCCGTGATACCTGTCGTGACATCTACCATGAACAGAATCACAACAGCTTCTTCCATTGCAATCTTCACCTGATCTCGGATAGCTGCCTCAAAAATATCGTCGGAATTGCGGACAAAACCACCCGTATCTACTACGGTGAAGTGTTTACCATTCCAATCGGTAGCCCCGTATTGGCGATCGCGTGTCACGCCACTTATATCATCAATTATCGCCTGTCTTTCTCCTATTAAGCGATTGTAGAAGGTTGATTTTCCTACATTAGGTCTTCCTACAATCGCAACTATATTTGCCATTTCTTTAGTGATGAATTTTGAGTGATGAGACTTCTGTTAGCATGACTTTGAATGATTTGAAACCTACCATTCAAAAAGTAAAGTCATAGAAAACTCAAAACTCATATTTCATATCTCACACCTCATATCTAATTATAGCCAAAATGCTTCAAGGACTTTTCGTCGTCGCGCCAATTATCCTTGATTTTGACAAAAGTCTGCAAAAATACTTTCTTTTCTGTAAATGTCTCAATATCTTTTCGTGCTGCGGTGCTTAATCGCTTGATTGCACTGCCATTTTTACCTAAAAGAATGATTTTCTGCGACTTTCGAGCCACAAAGATAGTCGCTTCTATGCGTATAAGTGGCTCACCTGCCTTAGTTTGTGTGGTTTTGTAGCTTTCTATATTTACTTCTACGGAATAGGGAATCTCTTGGTGATAATTTTGAAGGATTTTTTCTCGAATAATTTCACTTGCGAAAAAACGCTCTGATTTATCCGTAAATTGATCTTTAGGATAATAAACTGGTCCTTCGGGCAGATAGTCTAAAATGAGTTTTAATAAGGTGTCTGTATTTTTTTTGTGGAGTGCGGCAATCGGAATCGTTTCCGTGAAATCTATGCGCTTGTTCCACATTTGAATAAGGGAAATAATCTGTGCTTCCGTGATGGTATCTATCTTATTGAGGAGCAAAAAGATAGGAACTTTCGAGTTTTTTAGTCGCTGAATAATGTGATCGTCCTCTTCGTAAGTTTCATTCACATCTGTCACGAAAAGCATAATGTCGCCATCTTCAAAGGT
>CALGLY010000534.1 GCA_937959095.1 uncultured Saprospiraceae bacterium | reverse complement strand
GTGCTACTATTTTTGATTTTGAAAGCGAAACTACAACTACCAATTTCCAACTATTTGGTAGTTCTTTAGATGGTTCACTTGCTGCAATCATAAGTAATCCGAATGCAAGCGGCATCAATACAAGCGCGAATGTAGTAGAATATGTGAAAGCAGGCGACGCGGAGACTTGGGCAGGGGCTTTTGCTAATCCTGCACCAGCAGATGGCATTGACGGAATCAATGGTGGACAAATTTGTATCAAAGCGCATTTTGATCATATTGGTAATATAGCTGTAAAATTAGAAGCATCTACAACAGGTGGCGAAGATTGGATAACAAGCGTTCCGAATACAACAACTGGCGAGTGGGAAGAGCTTTGTTTTGACTTGGACGCGCCTTCTATAGAGGGAAGCAACCAAGCTGCAACAGGGCATGCTTACGGACAAATGGTGTTATTCATAGATTTTGGTATAGCAGGTACAGGCGCGGATGTTACGACTTATTTCGATGACATCAGCTTATGTACGCCAGATGTAGAAACACCAGATCAAGATATCACCTTCTCGGTAGATATGAATAACTATGACGGTGACTTCACGCAAGTATATGTAAGTGGTACATTGAACGGCTGGTCAGGTGACAGTAATCCACTAGCGGATGATGATATGGATGGCGTTTGGGAAACAACCTTGACCTTGCCAGCAGGCGTATACGAATATAAATTTACACACGACAATTGGACAGGGCAAGAGCAATTTAATGGCTCAGAAATATGTACGAAACTAACTGTAAACGATGATGGACGTTTCGTGAATAGATTATTGAATGTTACAGCAAGTGGCGAAAGTCCTGCAACAGTTTGTTTCAATAGTTGCTATGCTTGTGATGCAAGTGCGAAAATCACCTTCAACCTAGGAATGTCAGCGGTAGAGGTAGCAGAATCAGGGGTGTTCTTGGCAGGTGGCGCAGAGTTTGGCGCACCGAATGAACGTTTCCGCTTGACAGATATGGACGGCGATGGCGTATATAGCCTCACCATTGAGCGTGGATTGGACTATGTTAGCTACTATACGTTCACGAATGGAATGTGTGCAGACTTTTCTTGTAAGGAAAATATTGCAGGACAAGCTTGTGCAAGACCAGAGAATTTCAATGATCGTTACTTAGAGACAATGGGTGGCGACTTGACCATTAATACTTGCTTCGCAGAATGTACCGATAATACAGAATGTGGCGGTGCAGTAGCAAGCATGATTACCTTTGCAGTAGACATGAATAGCTATGCAGGCGAATTGGGCACGGTCTATGTAAGTGGTACATTGAATGGCTGGTCAGGCGATGCGAATCCATTAGCAGATGATGATATGGATGGCGTTTGGGAAGCAACGCTTGAAGTGCCAAATGGCCCACATGAATATAAATTTACCATCAACAATTGGTCTGACCAAGAGCAATTTGAAGGCGGCGAAGATTGTACCGTAACGGATCCTTCTGGGCAGTTTGTAAACCGTAGTTTGGAAGTAAGTGGCGATGCATCAGTTTGCTTCGATTGGAATACCTGCGATGCATGTATGACTACAGGCGTAAATGATTTAAGCATCAATAATAGCTTATTCAGCCTACAGCCAAATTTAGTACAAGATGTTGCGCTACTTCAATTTGCAGCAGATTTTACAGAAGAAAAGCAAATCAGTGTATACAATATAGCAGGCATTCAAGTACAAAATATAGTACTAGGAGGCACTGCAACACAGTACGAAATTAATGCAGCAAACTTGCAAAAAGGCATGTATATCGTACTCGTACAAACAGCAACTATGACCGCTACCAAGCGCATGGTGAAGCAGTAAAGGCAATTAAAAGGTAAAATTTTCAATGTAGAATGTAGAAGGATTTTAGAATTTGTCTTTGGCAAATTTCTATTTTCTTTTACATTTTACATTCTTGTGTTCTATACCTGCCTGTTCGCGAAGTCTTGTCTGTTACAAACAGATAGGCGTGTTCTACATTGATTTTTTTTACTCAATTCCAATATGATACAACAAGCAATGAAGCGAAAATATATAATGCTTTTGGTCTTATGTGTGCTGAATACCGCTATGCTTTATGCACAAGCAACAATCAGCGGCACAGTCACAGACACGAGTGGCGAACCACTCATAGGCGCGTCCATACTAGTCCAACGCACCCAAACAGGGACGGTTACGGATTTTGATGGTCGCTACGAACTAAATAGCATAGCGGAAACTGATGTTTTAGTCGTTTCTTATACAGGTTTCGACAACCAAGAAATTACAGTAGGCAATCGCCAAACGGTCGATATAACACTAAATGAACGCGTTTCTTTATTGGATGAAGTAGTCGTAGTAGGCTATGGTACACAGAAACGTAGTAAAATAAGCGGAGCAGTCTCCACCGTCACCGCAGCTGAAATTACAGAAGCTCCTATATTAAGAACCGAACAAGCATTGCAAGGGCGTATTGCAGGCGTGCAAGTAGCACAAAACTCTGGCGCACCTGGTAGCGCATTGACGGTGAGAGTACGTGGTGTTGGGACAATCAATAATAGTGACCCTTTATACATTGTAGATGGTATTCCTGTAGATGGAATTGACTTCTTGAATCCGAATGATATTGAGTCCATCAATGTCTTAAAAGATGCCGCTTCTTCCGCGATTTATGGCGCACGGGGCGCGAATGGGGT
>CALGLY010000533.1 GCA_937959095.1 uncultured Saprospiraceae bacterium | reverse complement strand
CTATAGGCTATCAATTTCATCGCTTATTGGGTGTAGGCGTAGGAGTAGCTGCGGATAATTACAATCCATCTTACAATGATAGTGCTTTCCCTGTTTTTGGTGAAGTACGTGGCTTTTTTGCAGATAATACGAAGCTAGATTGGTACTATAATATCAGTGCAGGCTATGGTTTTATTCCTGAAACTCAAAATAATGGACGTGCTGAAGGCGGCTGGATGGCGCATCCTTCGGTCGGGTTTCGTTTTGGCAAATCGCCAAATGTAGGCTATACACTAGACTTAGGTGTACGCCTGCAAGAAGCAGCCTATTCTACGAATGAGTGGAATGGCCGCGTCGATGAGAATGTACGTTATCAGCGTTACGCGCTGCGCTTTGGAATGCTTTTTTAGGATGTATTAGGTAGATGAAAATACTTAATACCAAAAGAACTATGGACAAACAAAAAACATATTCAGAACAAGACTTGGTGGAAGGTTGTGTCCGCAATGAACGTCGTTTTCAGGAGCTATTGTATCGGCAATACTTTCCGAAAATGATGAGCATGTGTATGCGCTACACCAAGGATCGGGACATTGCGATGCAAATCGTGAATAATGGCTTTCTGCGTGTGTTTAAGAAGATAGATCAGTTTTCCTTCAAGGGCAGCTTGGAAGGTTGGATTCGACGCTTAGTCTATCATAGTGTTTCGGATTACTTCAAGCGACATTCCAAGTATGCCCGTTTTCTCATTTTAGAGGAGCGTGATGATAGCATTCGGCAAACAGCACTCGATGATTTATATTTTCAAGATGTGTTGCGCTTGGTCGATATGCTACCTGCGGCTACTAAAGAAGTCTTCCGACTGTTTGCGATAGAAGGGTATTCGCATAAAGAAATAGCAAAGCAACAAGGGATTAGTGTCGGCACATCGAAGTGGCATTTATCCGCCGCTCGAAAGCGATTGAAGGAATTATTGGAACAGAGCGACGATAGGTTTTTGAAGGTGGTATCTTAAAGGTATGAGTGATGAGATATGAGTGATGAGCTGCTTTGGCTTTATAAATTCTTATATGTCTTACCTGCCCGATCGTGGAGCAGGCGGGTATGATTTTTCATTACTCAAAAAACTAGAAAATTAAAGAACAAATGCAAGAGAAGTACAACATAGACGAGGAATTTATGAATCAAGCTTGGGGTGAAATGGAAACCCTACTTGATAAAGAAATGCCTGTGCAAAAGCGAAAGCGACGACTTGCATTTTGGTGGCTTTGGGGCGGAATAACTGCAAGTACTGCTTTAGCTTTCATTTATTTTAATTTTACTCCTTTGGAAAATTCTTCAAAAAAAATTTTTCCAAAAAAAATACTAAAAGAACAAGAACTTAATACCGCTACAAATGATAAAATTGCAATATTAGAGACTGCTACCAAGCAAATAGAAACACTTGAAAAAGAAAAAACACCAAGTTTAGCTACTAAAACGCCTTCGAGTAAATCTACTGGAATAGCTTCAAAAGATATAGTTATAGCTAATGCCGTTTCAAGTACTAAAAGTATTCCTAATAGCCCAAATCTACCTCAAAAAGGTATGGAAAACACCCCCCCAAAACACGCAATATCCATCGCTGACATAGAAGAAATGCAAGCCAAAGAAGCAAAGGACTTGACTGTGACAATAGAAATGGAAAGCACTTCTGCTACTAGCACTAAAAGCAAAAAAATAGTTGATTACGTAGACGTATTGCTATCAGGAAATCTGCCACAATTGAGCCATTCTTCCAATGTGGAATTGCTTGCTATAAAAGAAATTTCAAGACCTAAAAAACACCAATGGCGACATGGCATATCACTTGGATGGCAACAGTATTTTGATTCAAAATTTGATGGACAAATTGCTTATTTAGCCCATTTTCAGCAGCAACGATGGCAGATTTCGAGTGGAGTAGGGCTGTCTTTTCCTGCTTCTTTGGATTTTGCTAATGATGACTTGCTTGCTGATGCTATATCTTTTGATGAACCTGATATAGATAGTTCTGTCACTACAACTAGCGAAGCAGAAGACATGGATACTACTAGTACTGTAGGAGAATCAGATTTTGAATTCATGGATAAAAATATTGCCACGAATACCAATGGCTTAGTGATCCCATTATTTATTCGATATAAACTCAATAAATTCTCTGTTTTTGTAGAAGGGCAAGCTTTTTATCATCTTAATTCTAATCAGGATTCTAATTTTGATGCTGCAACAGGTCGAACTAATATGAATAATCAAGAAGAAACGACTAAGCCTTGGAATTATCAATTGGGTGCAGGCATGGGCTATCAATTAGGGCGCAATTGGTCACTAGATGTATCCTATCAACATCGTTTTCGGACTTCGGAGAATGCTGTTTTGTTGGGTGTACATTACTATTTTAAATGATTTTTTGCCTTCTTTTGGAACAGAATGAGATAGAATGGAGTTTGTAAGGAAAACGAGTATTCCAAAATGAACATCGAACACTTACAGCAAATGCTTTCCGAAGGCTATGTCCGTCGCCAAAAGCACCCAAAAGCCGACTTATGGATTTATAACTATTCTGCAACGGCGCAATATGAGCGCATCTGGAATGAAACCACTATCCAATGTCGTGGTTTGATTCTGAATGAGCAATTCGAAATTATAGCCCGTCCTTTCCCGAAATTTTTCAATCTTGGTGAAACCGATAATCAAATTATCCCTGATGAGTCATTTGAGGTTTATGAAAAAATGGATGGTTCGCTTGGTATCTTGTACTTTTTGGAGGGTAAGCCTTATATCGCTACGCGAGGTTCATTCAATAGTGAGCAATCGAAGGTCGCGACAGCTCTTTTATACGAAAAATACGCGCATTGCATCTCGAAATTAGACGCTTCGAAGACCTATCTTTTTGAGATTGTTTATCCTGAAAATCGGATAGTGGTTGATTATGGAGCGACTAAAGATTTAGTTTTACTCGCAATTATTGATACCACTACAGGTTTAGATATACCTCTTGAAGACCTTGGATTTCCAATAGTTCGTCGCTACGATGGTATCAAGGATATTGGAGCATTGAAGACCTTGGAAGTAGCCAATAAAGAAGGTTTTGTCATAAAATTTAAGAGTGGTCTACGCTATAAAGTGAAGTTTGAGGAATACGTCCGTATTCATCGAATTATTACGGGTGTTTCTACGGTGTCTATCTGGGAATATCTTTGTACAGGACAATCCTTCAACGAAATCTTGGAACAAGTTCCCGATGAATTTTATCAGTGGGTAAAAGCCAAAAAACTGGAGTTAAACCAGCAATTTGATGCAATCGAGGTACAATGCAAACAAGATTTTAAGCAGTTAGAAACGCGCAAAGAAACTGCCGCTTATTTTTTCACTTGCACTTATCCACGAGTGTTATTTGCGATGCTTGATAACAAGCCTTACGATACGATTATTTGGCGACTGGTGCGCCCTGTTTTTGAGAAGCCTTTCATTAGTG
>CALGLY010000532.1 GCA_937959095.1 uncultured Saprospiraceae bacterium | reverse complement strand
GGATTGCTGATAAGTGGCGCGGCTTTGCTAATACTTTTTAGAAGTGGAACTACTAAAGCGTAACTGCTTGCAATTCTTCAACACTATCCAAAATACGTTTCTTCAACATCGTCATCATTCGCTTATTGAGTGCGCTAGACTGCTCGCAATATTTCTTGTATTCTTCTATGGTGAATTGACCAAGAACGATACCTTTCAGGAGTGTCTTTAGCTTATTATCCGTTCGGAAAAGTTGTTCTATATATTGCTGTTGCGCTGTTATAGAGGATTCAAAAAAAGCTGCTTTTTTCTTCAAAATATGCTGCCGAACTACTTGCACGAGCAAAGGGTGTTGCAATTTGAGAATAGGACGCAATATCCCATTTTGAAATTGCTCCTCGCTTGTCATATTTTCCGAAACGACTGCTTGCTCGATAAGCGGACGTAGAGCTAAAAGTGCGGCTGTTCTCATAGATTTTTAATTTGTATTACTTGGGCTGTTTGGCTTGAATAGAAATTAAAACCAAACAAAAGATATTTATCGGAATAATAATCTTTGACTTATAGACTTACAAAGCTTACCATCACACCAATCTCGGAATATCTTTCCCCACTGCTTTCAGTTGCTCAATTGCTTTTCTAGGGTCTTTTGCTTTGAAAACGCTGCTACCAGCCACTAGTACATCTGCGCCAGCTTGTAAACATTTTTCCGCATTTTGTAGTCCCACGCCACCATCTATCTCGATGAGAGTCTTCGTGTTCTGAACAGTAATTAAATCTTTTAGTTTTTGGATGCGTGGTATCGTTTTATAAATAAATTTTTGTCCACCAAAACCTGGATTGACAGACATCAGTAAAGCCAAATCTATATCTTCCAGTACATCCTCTAGCACCGTGACAGGCGTATGCGGATTGAGGGCTACACCAGCCTTCGCACCAGTAGCTTTTATCTGCTGAATGGTGCGGTGTAAGTGTGGGCAAGCTTCATAATGTACCGTAATCACATCCGCGCCTGCTTCGTGGAAACGTTCGATGTATTTTTCAGGTTCTACTATCATAAGATGCACATCGAGGGGTTTAGTCGCAAGGCTTTTTATTTGCTGAATGAGGAACATTCCGAAGGAAATATTCGGCACAAATCGCCCGTCCATCACATCGAGATGATACCAATCGGCATCGCTAGTATTCACTAAATCGGTTGCTTCGCGCAGCTTCGTCCAATCGGCTGCCAACATCGAGGGTGCTATCAAATGCTTCATGGCGCAAAGGTCGTTATTTTAGCAATATTGGAGGGTGTTTTTTGTAAAATTGTTAATGCCTTTTTTAGAATTTCTAAAAATTGGCAATTGTAATTTTATATCCTTTTAGCAAGGAGACTAATTGAAAAAGTACTAGGTTTGAAGTTGAAGAAAGAAATTTTAATATAAGGGGATAAGCAAGATAATCTAAAAAAATCTCTGCGTCTCCGCGCCTCTGCGCCTGTCTGCCGACAAAGGCAGGTTCAAAAAAAACATAACATAAAGATGGAACTTAATTTAAAACGCCTCGACGACGCGTACCACATGGAAGCAACCAATGAAACAGGAGAAACCGTGCAAACCGATGGTTCGCCAGGTATAGGCGGTGGCAACAAAGCGATGCGCCCAATGCAAATGTTACTCGCTGCATTAGGAAGTTGCAGTTCAATAGATGTCGTCTATATTTTGGGCAAACAACGACAACCACTCGATGATATTAAAATCAATATCAAGGCGGAACGCGCAGAAGGGGAAACCCCTTCGTTGTTCACTAAAATACATGTGCATTACGACTTATTTGGCAATTTAAAAGAAGAAAAAGCCGAGCAAGCCGTGCGCCTTTCGATGGAAAAGTATTGCTCGGTTTCTAAAATGATAGAAAAAACCGCCGAAATCACTTGGTCATACGAGATAAAAGCAACACCAAATGGATAAGAAACATCCAGCTACTAAACTCATTCGAACGCAAGCCGAACGCTCGCAGCACCGCGAACATAGTGTGCCGATGTACTTGACTTCTAGTTTTGTATTTCCAAATGCAGAACTGATGCGCGACACCTTCAAAGGCGAAGCCGAAGGCATCATTTATTCGCGCTACAACAATCCGAATGTCGATGAATTCATCGCTAAAGTCTGTCAACTGGAAGGCGCAGCGGAAGGCTTTGCAACCGCTACAGGCATGGCGGCGGTGTTTTCGAGCATGGCGGCTTTGTTGCAGGCGGGCGATCATGTGCTGGCATCGCGAGCGGTTTTTGGTTCTACGCATCAGATTCTAGCGCAGATTCTCTCGAAATGGGGCATCACGCACACCTATGCTGACCCGACGGATGTAGATAGCTGGGAGCAACATATTCAGCCCAATACCAAAATGATTGTGCTAGAAACTCCTTCCAATCCAGGGCTGCAACTTGTAAATCTAGAAAAGGTAGGCAAACTAGCCGAAAAGCATCAGCTCATCTTGAATGTAGATAACTGCTTCGCTACCCCCTACATTCAACAACCGATGCAATATGGCGCACATATAGTGACACATTCTGGCACAAAATTCATGGATGGGCAAGGGCGTGTACTGGGTGGCATCATAGTAGGCAATAGTGAGCTGATAGAACAGATTCGCTTTTTCTGTCGGCACACAGGGCCAGCCCTTTCACCTTTCAATGCCTGG